>CALGAA010000373.1 GCA_937952445.1 uncultured Bacteroidota bacterium
AGCAAAATTTCCTTAATCGGATTCTCATTGTAGGAAATGATTCCCACATCCCGGATGGGTTGGTAATCCAATGATTTGGTTTTTTTGATCAGGTGAACAAGATCCTCCTCCATCAAAGTTATATACACCTGCCGCCGCGACAGGTCGTGGGTTTGAATATCGCTGATCACCTCGTAGTCCATGTGGGCATCCATGCAAAATCGCTGAAACCCCCAGATGATATCCCGGGGCTGGTAGGTATCGTAGGGAAAAACCAAATTCACCTTGTCGTATTTTTCGATCCGGGGCTGGAGTTCCCGCAACGCGTCGTAGATGTTCTTTTCAAAATTTTGATACACCGCCGGGTACTGCCCGTCGATGCCTTCTACCAGCTTATCCAGGATCAACAATTTGTGCTTGGGCAGCTGGTTGATAATTTCTTTGGCTTTGTGACCGCTGGAAAGAAAATGAGGTATAATGACGTAATTGGAATATACGACACGGTGGTTGGGGTTGGTGATCATTTCCCGAAACAACGCAAATTCATTGTGGTAAATGTAAAAATCGATCGCCACATCTTCGCCCATCTCCCGGACAAATTGGTCGTAAATGATTTTTTTATGCCGACTCAATTTGTTGAAAATGAGAAATATACGCCGTCGCTGACTGACCTCCGTGGTCCGCACATAATGGCCTTTCCCATGCACCGCTTCGATAATGCCTTTGTCCTTCAGCAATCCATAGGCCTTCTCCACCGTTTTCTTGGCAATGTCGAAGTTGCTGCAGATTTCGGGGATGGAAGGCAGCCGGGAACCTTCTTCGATATTTCCATCTTCAATTCCCTGTGTAATCGAATTGTATATTTGTTGATATTTCGGTGTCGAAGAATAATTATCTAACTTTATAAAATGGATCATAACACATTTAAATTTTCAGCCACGCCTCCCTTTCACTGTGATATGTAACCCTATGAAAGATCGTACTTCTTTAAAATTTACTTTTATTGAGCCATTGGGCAAGATTGAATAAAATTACAATTTATGACAAATCAAATGAAATCAAGAGATTTTAAATACGTGGATTACCTGTGGGACGATGAAAAGGCCCAATCTTTCCAGGATGATCAGGTCAAACTCTTCCTGTATCGATCCAACCTGCTCGGTGCAGACTTAAGGATTACTAATTACGGTGGTGGAAATACCAGCTGCAGGACCATCGAGAAGGACCCCCTGACCAATGAAGATGTCGAGGTGATGTGGATCAAAGGATCGGGCGGGGATTTGGGTACCCTCAGTCGGAAAGGCATCGCGGGACTCTACGTCGACAAACTGCACCAGCTCAAAAACGTATACAAAGGGATCGAGATGGAGGACGAAATGGTGGCCCTGTTTTATCATACACTCTACGACCTGGATAGCAGAGCACCCTCGATTGACACGCCACTCCACGGTTTGATTTCATTCCCACACATCGATCACCTCCATCCCGACGCGGTCATCGCCATAGCCGCGGCCAAAGATGGCGAGCAAATTACCAAGGAACTCTGGGGGGGTGAAATCGGTTGGTTGCCCTGGCAGCGACCTGGTTTTGATCTGGGCGTTAAAATGGAAAATTACGTGCGGGATAACCCCGGCCTGCGAGGTTTGATCCTCGGCAGCCACGGCTTGTTTACCTGGGGCCAAACGTCGCACGAATGTTACGTCAACAGTCTTCAAACCATTGAAGAAGCCTCAGAATATATTGAAAATGCCGTCCGGCAAAAAGGCCAGGTCTTTGGCGGGATGAAAGTCCAATCCCTCGATTCTGATAAACGGAAACAAAGAGCGAGCAAGTTGATGCCATTGCTCCGGGGACTGTGCTCCGAGGAGAATGCCATGATCGGACATTTCACGGATGGAGACCGGGTTCTGGAATTTGTAAACAGCCATGATTTGAGCAAGCTGGCTCCCCTTGGCACGTCTTGTCCGGATCACTTTCTTCGGACCAAAATTCAGCCCCTCGTGTTGGACCTGACTCCTGACGAATCGCTGGACGACCTCAAAGCCATCAAAGAAAAAATCACCGGACAATTTGAAAAATACCGGGAAGAATATACCCAGTATTACGAACAGCACAAGCGACCGGATAGCCCGGCGATCCGCGACCCCAATCCAGTCGTGATCCTTTATCCGGGGGTCGGAATGTTTACCTTCGCCAAAAACAAACAAACAGCCCGGGTGGCTTCGGAATTTTATGTGAATGCTGTGAACGTGATGCGGGGGTCGGAAGCCATCTCCACGTACACTGCACTGCCCAGACAGGAGGCATTTGACATCGAATACTGGTTGCTGGAAGAAGCCAAACTTCAGCGGATGCCGGCTGAAAAACCCCTTTCCCGCCAGGTGGCCTTTATTACAGGCGGCGGAGGCGGAATCGGGCAGGCCATAGCTGAAAAATTAGCCGCAGAAGGAGCCAACGTATTTATCACCGACATTAGGGAAGACCGTGCCCGGGAAGCCCATGGCGAATTCGGCCGTGATGTGGCGGATTATACCACCTGTGATGTGACCGACGAAGATGACGTCCAAAAAGCCTTCGATGAAGCCTGCCTGGCTTTCGGTGGGGTGGATATCGTCGTCCACAGCGCCGGCCTGGCCATATCAAAGCCATTGCAGCAAACTACATTGGCCGATTGGAATCTGCTGCAGGATGTCCTGGTCAAAGGGCAGTTCCTGCTTTCCCGAAGCGCAGCTCACATATTTGAGATTCAGAATATGGGCGGAAATATCGTCAACATCGCTTCCAAAAATGGTTTGGTAGCGGGCCCCAACAACGTCGGATACGGCACGGCTAAAGCTGCCCAACTGCACATGAGCAGATTGATGGCTGCAGAACTTGCCCCATACAACGTGCGGGTCAATACGGTCAATCCGGACGGAGTCATTATCGGGAGTAAAATCTGGGAAGGCGACTGGGCGGAAGGCCGGGCAAAAGCCTACGGGATTTCAGTTGAAGAACTGCCGCAGCACTACGCCAACCGTAATTTACTCAAGAAAATCATCCGTCCATCTGATATTGCCAACGGGGTGTTTGCGCTCACAGCCATTTTGGATAAAAGTACCGGGAATATTCTCAATGTAGACGGCGGAATGACGGAAGCATTCCCGAGATAGGCCAATAATGGCTATATTTGGAATATTATACAGCTCAACTATTAGTGATCGCTGAATCGGCGATCTGACGTAGAATATTAGGGTCTGTGGGAAGGATTAAAGGTTCACCATCCTTCCGATAGCCCCTATCATCCCTAAATTTATCAAACCATGAAGATCCATCCGGATGACATCACCACCTTTAATCAAGCCGATGAAAATCAACGCGCTGAGGATCTGGATTTTCTTACCCGGAGGCTGACATCATCCGGTCATGATCCGGATAAAATTTTGGATCGTCTGTCTGATCTTCAGATTGCCATTCCAAGTTGGGCACTCGGGAGCGGCGGCACCCGTTTTGGCCGGTTTCCCATCGGGGGTCAGCCCCGCAACCTGGATGAGAAGATAGAAGACGTTGGACTTCTTCATCAATTAAGTCAGATGGCTGGAAACATTTCCCTGCATATTCCGTGGGACATTCCGGATGACACGGAGCGGATCAAAGCTTTGGCTGCCGAATACCATTTGACCTTTGACGCGATGAATTCCAACACGTTTCAGGACCAACCAGATCAGAAGCTCTCGTATAAATTCGGTTCCCTGTCGCACACGGACCCTTCTGTGCGCAAACAAGCCGTGGAACACAACAAACAGGTGATCGATTATGGAAAAAGTCTGGGGTCAAAATCCATGACGGTATGGCTCGCGGATGGGAGCAACCACCCCGGCCAGACCAATTTGAGCGCAGCACTCAAAAGGACCGGCGATTCGCTGGCGGAAATTTACGCGCACATGCCTGCAGACTGGAGCCTTTTCATCGAATACAAACCTTTCGAACCTTATTTCTACTCGACCGTCATTCCGGATTGGGGAACGTCGTATTTACTGGCATCCGAAACCGGTGAACGGGCGTATTCTCTGGTTGACCTGGGTCATCACCTGCCCAACACCAATATTGAGCAGATTGTGGCGACCTTGATTTCCCGGGGGAAACTGGGCGGCTTTCATTTCAACGACAGCAAATACGCCGACGATGACATTACCGTAGGAAGCATTAAACCTTATCAGTTGTTCCTGATCTTCATGGAAATCATTCAGGGCACCGCTACCTCTCCGCACAACCCTGATATTGCTTACATGATTGACGCCAGTCACAACCTTAAGGATCCCCTCCTCGATCTTCTGGAATCATTGGATGCGATCGGATTGGCTTTCCTCAAAGCGTCCATTATTGACTTTGAGGCCTTATCGGATGCTCAAAATAGAAACGATATCAGTCGGAGTTCAGCCATCCTGCAGGACGCGTTTCATACCGATGTGAGACCTCTACTGCGGGAATACCGTGTCAGGAAGGGAGGTGTCCACGATCCCATCCGGTTTTATGCGGAACACAACATCCGGGAACAATTGATCAGAAATCGGGGTAAAAATACACTCGCTACGGGTTTGTGATACCTTGAAGCAACAACCGACCGAATTCCCAATATGAAAAGACGAAATTTAAAAAGGATCATCAAATGACAACATCTGTCCAGGCGATATTTGACATCGGAAAGACCAATAAAAAGCTATTTCTTTTTGACCAGAAAGGTCAGATTCAATGGAGTACCACCACCCATTTTCCTACGATTGAGGACGAAGACGGTTTTCCTTCCGATGATCTCCATGCGATCGAAACGTGGGTCAAAACGACGATCCAACAATTGGCCGGGGATCCAAAATGGGACATTCAACGGATCAATTTTTCAGCTTATGGAGCCAGCCTGGTGTACCTGGATAAAAATGGAAAGCGGTTACCTCTGTTCATCAATTACCTTAAACCCTATCCGGAACAAATTTCCGATTCCTTTTTCGGGAAATACGGTCCTACTTTGAAATTCTGCCGGGAATCGGCCAGCCCATATCTTGGAATGCTCAATTCCGGATTGCAAATTTATTGGTTAAAATACGCAAAGCCTCAGTGGTTTGAAAAAATCCGTTACGTGCTTCACTTCCCTCAATACCTCAGCTACCTTTTTACTCAGACTCCTTTGGCAGAGTACACCAGCATCGGTTGTCACACCGGCATGTGGGATTATGAATCGCAGGATTACCACCGGTGGATCGATGAGGAGGGCATTCGCCCCCTTTTACCACCCCTGAAAGCTTCGAATACGACCCGGGAAGTTGGGTTTGGTTCCGGAACGGTCCAGGTGGGAACGGGACTGCACGATACCTCCGCCTCTCTCATCCCTTACCTGGCATCTGAAAAAGAGCCATTTTTACTGCTTTCGACTGGCACCTGGGCTGTTTGCGTCAATCCTTTTTCCACCAGCATCCTCAGTGAAGAAGACTTGCAAAATGACTGCCTCAATTTCCTGGGGATCGAAGGTCAGCAGGTTCGGGCCGCCCGTTTGTTTCTCGGACGGGAACACGAAATCCAGGTCAACCGGTTGGGCGAGCATTACGGAGTGGAGGTGGAAAAATTTATGCGTCTCGACTGGAACGAAGAAGATTATGCAAAATCAAAATCAGCCGGACGTTTTCCATTTACACTGGAGCACCTGAATGCTGAGTCATCTACCAATTCGCCCAGCCAAGCACCTTCAAGTTGGATCCATGCTTATTACCAGTTGATGGACATACTGGTGCCGCTGCAGGTGGCAGCTGTCTACCGATCTGCCGGGGGCCAAAACATCCGTCGGTTGATCATCGAAGGGGGATTTATCCACAACAAAATTTACTTCCATTTACTCCGCCGATCTTTGCCCGACTGGGAGGTGAGTATTTCCACGATCCGGGGAGGGTCAGCCCGGGGAGTGTGGGAACTGGGAACAGGAAAGGAAGGACCAGGAAAACAGGCCGTCATGTAGATAACTTAAGTTGCTGTAAATGACCCGAAAATGCCACGTGTGAAAAGTGAAATTGGCTCTGTTACCTTTTTTACTGAAAAAAAGTAACCAAAAAATAGCGCCCCAGCTCGCGCACAAGTTTCAGCAAATGACTAGGCCGCGCCCAGGCGAACTCTTCCTGGTGCACCAGTTACTAATTCACCAACCAAAATACCATGTAATACATCTATGCGAAGGTATGGGGTGACCATGCAGGCGGGGTATATCATATCGGTTAGGTGTTGCGCTGATTATATTGTATTTTTGAAGAACCATCGCGAAGAAGGAGTGATATTTGAGTCCGGAAGGAACGATCGAAAATGTGTTGGAACGATGGGGTAGCAGGAATTGAAAAACTTCTTAGTGCGACATATACTCCGGCCAATGCACAGGAAAATTCGCAAAAGGATTGCCATCGTGTTGAAAATCCGGGTAAACAGGCCTCTGAATCAATCTGGGTAGAAAGCCATTTTTTACTTTGAAAACATAACGATATGGTGCAATTAAATTACAAAAAAGCAGGTGAGGGACGCCCTCTAATCGTGCTCCACGGTCTGTTTGGATCATTGGACAATTGGGCGACGCTGAGCCGAAAATGGATGGATCGTTATACGGTTTATCTGGTGGATCTTCGAAACCATGGAAAATCCCCGCATACCGATACGCATTCGATCGACGACATGGTCGGGGATCTCGTGAAATTTATCGATGACCACGAAATCCAAAAACCAGTCGTTTTGGGACATTCCATGGGTGGAAAGGTGGCCATGGAATTGGCCTTGAGCCGGCCAGAGCTTCTCAGCGGGGTAATCGTCGTAGATATCGGACCTCAGGCGTACGGCCGTGGCCACGATTATATTTTTGAGGGGGTCAATGCGCTGAATATGGACGAAGTAAGCAGTCGCAAGGAAATCGAGGAAACGTTGAGCCAATCGATCCCGAATCGGGCGGAGGTATTATTCATGTCCAAAAACGTCGACCGCACCCAATCGGGATTTAAATGGAAGATCAACGTCGATGTTTTGGAGAAGGATTATGAAAATATCATCGTTCCGATTGCTCCCGGTCGAACTTTTGACGGACCGGCTTTGTTCTTAAGTGGTGAACGATCGGATTACCTCCAGCCGCACCAACACGATTTGATCAGGGAGCTTTTTCCCCGGGTGGAAATCGTCACGATACCCAATGCCGGGCATTGGATCCACGCAGAAAATCCTGAAGATTTCGATGAACAGGTCCGGCAATTTATGGACAATCTGTGACCATACTGCCACACGTAATAGAAATTTGAAGAAACATATGTGATTCTATCGTCGTCATTCGTTAAAAAAATGAAGTTCCTCATAGAACACCGCAGAAATTATAATTCGAACCGCATGAAAAATTTAAAATACGCCGCCGCACTTGTCCTGGTATTTCTCACTTCCTTTGCGTTCATCAATAACCCACGGACGAGTAAGGCTTTTGAAATCACCAAAAATCTGGAAATTTTCGCCGAGGTATATAAAAATCTAAACCAGTTGTATGTCGATGATCTCGATCCGGCGACGACGATGAACATGGGATTGAAAGCCATTATGAAATCGCTCGATCCCTATACTCGTTTTTATTCCGAATCGGAAATTGAAAGCTACAGATTTGAATCGCAGGGCAAATACGATGGCATTGGAGCCCGGATCCAGAAAATTGGTGAAGCTATCACCATCATGGAACCGTACGAAGGTGGCCCGGCGGTCATGGCAGGGCTACGGGCCGGGGATCAAATTATCACGGTCGATGGGATCAACGTACTGGGCAAATCCAATGAAGAGGTGAAGGACATCCTGCTCGGTTCGGGCGGAGCCGAAATAATTCTTGGAATCCAACGGTACGGATCGGACCAGGTGGAGTCCATCACGGTTCAAAAAGGAGAAGTCAACATCAAAAATGTACCCTACCACGGTATTGTACGAGATGGTATCGGATACATCGGCCTCACCACTTTTACCCAGAATGCGGGAAACAACGTGAGGGGCGCATTACTTGAAATGATGAACAACCACGGAGATTTGAACGGAGTCATTCTCGACCTGCGGGGGAATGGTGGAGGATTGCTGAGCGAGGCGATCAACGTGACCAATGTGTTTCTTCCCAAGGGGGAGCTCATCGTAACCACTAAAGGGAAAAATCCTGAGGAGGATAAAAGCTACCGCACGAGAATGGACGCAGTGGATGAGGATATCCCCGTCGTGGTACTCATCGATGGAAATTCGGCATCGGCGTCTGAAATTGTCTCCGGCGCACTGCAGGATTATGACCGGGCTATATTGCTCGGAGAAAGAACGTACGGGAAGGGCCTGGTTCAGATCACCAGAAGATTGCCGTACAACAATCAAATGAAATTGACCATAAGTAAATACTACATACCAAGTGGCCGCTGCATTCAGTCGGTGGAATACGACGAAAACGGGGAGCCTCTCATCATTCCCGATTCCCTACGGACGGTCTTCAATACAGCCAATGGTCGTAAGGTGCTGGACGGTGGGGGAGTCAAACCAGATATCGAACTCCCCAGCGACATCAATCCGGAGATATTGCAGGAACTGGAAAAGAATCATATGATCTTCAATTATGCCAACGAATATTTTCTACGGCACTCAGAAATCGAACCCGCCCAGTCGTTTGATTTCAGCGAGTACGAGGATTGGAAAAATTACCTGGAAGAAAACCATTTTGACTTCCAGTCTGAAAAGCAAGCCGCTTTGAAAAAATTTGAAGAAACCCTCGATGACGATTCGAATGAATTCAAAAAGGAAATCGATAAAATCCGCAAAGCTCTGGTGGAAGATAAAAACGAAGCCATCGATGCGCATCAGGAAGTGATCAAGACAAAGATCGGTATGGAAATCGCCAGCCGGTATTATTTGCAGAAAGGGCGTATCCTGTATTCACTCCAGCACGATCCATTGATCGATGAAGCGATCCGGATCATGAAGGACCAGAATACGTACGCATCCTTGCTGCAGCCCAACCAATAACTCTGAAATTTGCTCATACTCTCAATAGACGCTTCTTCAGATCTATGCTCCGTTGCCCTGGCGCGCAATGGTGACCTTCTTGGATTTGAAATAAATACGGAACCTTTCCAACATGGGAGAGACATCAATATCCTGATTGCTACTCTTCTTGAAAAATGCGGTTGTGAATTCAACGATTTGTCTGCCATCAGCGTCAATAAAGGCCCCGGTTCATATACTGCTCTACGGATTGGAATGTCGACGGCCAAGGGGCTCTGTTACGGCCTGGATATCCCATTAATTACACCGTCCGGGTTTGATATACTCATCTCGCATGCCCGGAAAATCCATCCCGAAGCTTCCTACTATGTGCCGATGATCGATGCTCGCCGCATGGAGGTATATACCGTAGATCCGACCCCGGATCTCCAATCGATCGGCGAACCTAAAAGCATGGTATTGGATCCACATTCTTTTGAGAACTGGAGTCAGGAAAAAGTCTGTTTTATCGGCAATGGCGTTTCAAAATGGCAAGCAATTTGGTCAAATGCGGAATTTTGGATTGGGGAGCAGATCGAAATAGATGCTCGTATGATGGTGGAAATTTCGAAGACATTTTTCGAAAAAAACTTTATTTCTAATCTTTTTATGACCACTCCACTCTACATCAAAAAACCGAACATTACCCGGTCGAAAAAAGAATATTTCAATTAATTATCAATGCATTACATATCTCATATAATTGTTGTATATTTGCTGTTTATAGAGCAGCGTTAATAATAATTAAGAAAATCCCCCATGCTTATCTGTTTTTGGTACAGTTTTGGTATTAACATAAACTGTCATTTATAAGCCTAAAACATTAAAAATGAGAAAGCATAAGAAAGAAACGTACTCACTACATATTGGTAAGAAGGATATACTCCTGAATTACGCTGAGCTGCGTAAGGCTGTATTAGTGTTGCGAGCCGTTAATCATAAGTTGAGGCAACGAATTATTGGATTGTTGGAAGAGAACAATGAAATGACCGTCACTGATATTTACATCAAGTTGCGGTTGGAACAAAGCGTTGCTTCCCAACACCTGGCTATTTTGAGAAGAGCTGGTGTAGTCAGTACGGAAAGACAGGGGAAGTACATTTATTACTCTCTCGACAAAGAACGACTCAAACAAATCAACCGATTGGTTGAGGAATTGGCCGAATAAAATACATCCTTCATATCAATGGGCTTAGCTATGACATTTCAAGCTACGAAAAGAGCCGTATATTGACTCAAGGAATCTGAATCGCCCTATTGACTCTGTAATGAGAGATGAATTAAGAACCTAAACTAGCCAAAATGCTGCGTCGTTGATGCAGCATTTTTGGTCTTTTTTCCTCGTTCCAATCCATTTATATTCAGCGTATTACAATTGCCGACCGTCAGTAATACATGATGACCATCTCCCGTCTTAACATATGTTAGAAAAAACATACAAAGTTTTTTTCCCTTTTTCTTGGTATATATATTTTTTTATGTAATATTTGTTTTCTAAGGTTTATTTTAAAACTACGAAAACTACGATTCATGAAAATTTCTAAGGTTACGCTTAACCCGGAACGGGTTAGCAAAGCGTGGGTCATTGCCCATGCCCTCGCACATCCCTTGCGGCTGAAAATTATTGATTACATTCATCAGCAGGGAACTACCAACGTGAACAACATCTACAATTCGCTCAAAATCGAACAGTCGATTACTTCCCAGCATCTGAGGATTCTGCGTGAAGCAAATATTGTCGATTTTGAGAGAGATGGGAAATTCGTTCACTACAGCCTCAATTACGATCAGGTAGAACAAGCGTCCAACGCGGTAATGAAATTTACTCACTCGGACGAAATCTACCGGATGTCCAGAGCTTCCATTTGATGTATATGGTCAGACATTGACACATTTAATTTTATCCGGCTACCCGCTCTGATTGGTGAAACCTTGTCACATAAAGGTCTCGTGGCAAAGCTAAACCAGCTCAGATGAAAATTGGATCTGCGGATACAGATGTCGTGTAGGATGAAATTTTCCAGACTGGAGATTGGCAAAAGCGGTCAAAACCACTACACATCCTGGAATGGATAAATTGAAAGAACCATTTGAAAATAGTAAAAAGGATTTCCCCGGGGAGCTGACCCGGGGAAAATTTGAAGTCTTATCTGAGTTTATACTGGCCTCGAACGATCATAGTAGCTCTATAGACATAACCGACCATCGTAAGTTCGGACGACCTCCAATGCAAATTCATCTCGATAATACGTGCCTAAACCATAGATGCACCTGGAGTCCATACTTGTTACCTAACAGTTACTTTTGTACTCTCAGGCTAATTCCACCACATTCGGAAACAACCGTCTAATTTTTGTAAGCTTTGAAACCCTGCAAAATCAATCTATGCCGGATCAATCGGATGGGCCCTTTTCATGGTCATGAAGGTCAGGCATAATCGTTCCAGACCTTCAATGGCATATCGCTCCCAGGCATCTGTACTTTGCGCCAGAATGCTGGTTGATGGGCCACCGACCTGAATGTTATAGTGTTATGGGCCGAAAAACGAAGGGGAAGACCCTTCGGAAATGATGACTATTCCTGGGAACGCTCGGCAATTCGACTTTCGATTCGCTGCTTGAGTGCAGGCTTCTGCTGAAAAGACAAATAGATCTGGTTAAACTCCTCCAGGGACAAATCCTTTTCCTTTATTTTCGTCTCCATTTCGCTGTTCGCGTCTATTTGTATTTTCATGACCTTCTCCTGTACGACATCGAATTTTTTCTGATCCGCTTCATTCAATCCCGTTTCAGCTCCTTGTTGCATCGCCTGAGCTGCCTGGACAAACTGTTGTGGATCCATGCCTTCGTCCTCGATGGCTTTGATCATTTTTGGTTGGGACTCCTGTTGAATCCGGTGCACATCCTCCAGTGCAGAAACAAATTGATCAACTTTCTGATCCGATACGTCCTCCGATTCAAGAAGTTGGGGTTGATCAGGTGCAGCAACCTGCGCCTGCATGATTCCCATTGAAAACATTAGGGCCATAAACGTGCCTAATAATCGCATAATTCTCAATTTTAAAACATTTAATCTCCTCAAGGTAAGCGGGTCATCGCCAAAAAGCAGAATACATGGCCGATTTAGCATTTATTTATAGCTTTATTAACGAGCACTACCCGGCTCCTTGTGGGGCTGTTATATGGTTGGTCACGATTTCTGGTACCATTTAGACGTTCCCTATCTTAGGGAGTCTGACAGAGCCCTTTCCCCCCCTATATACGACAGTACGGGGCCGATTTACAGCCATACGACAAAAGCATGACCGATCTTATACTTAACGACCTCTAAGCTTTAAAATCAATTACTTAGCTCAAGTTTTACCAAAACCACGGCGGGTGAAGAACCATCCCGGTTGGCGACCAGCCACACCTGATCGTATGGTTGTCGACTCTCTCGATCGATCTTTAATCTGAGAACATCTGCTGCCATGGCCTGGCCTCGGTTCGATGTTTGACCAGTACCGATCACGGGACCATCAGGGCTTCCCTGATGCAGGGCAATGGATGTTGCTCCTTCCCCTTCTTCGATCTGGACGTATGTGACTTCGATTTGTCCGACGTCGGTCAGATCGATGCTCCCCAGATTTGCCCGGGCTGTTTCATTATTCAAAGCCAAAAAGTCGTTTCCTTCATAACTTCCGGCTGTGGCCCCATCCACCTCGGTCGCTTCGTGAGGGAATATGACCGGACCGGAAAGATAAACCAATTGCTGACCCGTCAGAGATTCGGTTCCCGGACCCCCCTTATCCGTATAAGAAGCTTTGAGCACGATGGTTCCCCCCTCGGTCAACTGAAATTCACGACTCGGAACGATCCGACCTTTCCGAGCCAGGGATTGAACCTCCGTTTTTTCTTCAGCAAGACTTTGAATCCAGTTCGCGATTTTCCGCAAATCCGAGTCGTTCATATCGGGATGAGCTGACATCGCAACCTCCCCCCATACACCGCTTCCGCCGTTTTTAATTTTATCCATTAAATACGTCTCTGCATTGGGATCGTTTTTATATTTCTGCGCCACATCCACATACGATGGTCCGATGGATGGTTCGTCTACCTTATGGCAGGAGGCACAGTCGTTGTTACCGATAATCGCTTCGACTTCCAGGGCAGGGTCAATATATTCCTGGTGGCCCAGGGTAGTAGCTGCCTGGTCAAAGCTGGTCAGATAATCGGTGTTAACGAGAAGGCGGCTTTCATCCAATCCTCCATCTTCAAAACTGCCATCTTCCAGATCTTCGACGTGGACCGTATATCGAATGGGTTGATTGTTAAAATAAAATTGCTGATTCCCTTCCAGCGCGATATCCACCTTCGGACGGCTGTTCCCGGCAATAATGGTCGATAATCCACTGTTGGCAGTACCTTCATTTCCGTCGTCGACCACAAGATGAACATAATATACTCCCGGTTCTTCGATTACATGACGATATTGAGGCAATTCGGTGGTTTCCAGTAATTCATCATTCACATACCAAGAATAGCTGAGCACATCTCCATCCGGATCAACGGATCGGCTGGCGTCCAGATTCAGTTCAAAGGGCACCGGTCCGGCATAGGATTCTACTTCGAGAATAGCTGATGGTGGCCGGTTTCCGTCGTTGTACGCAATTTTATACAAACCAGAATTGTCGTTTTTGGTGAACCAGCCCGTTCCGTCACGGTGTTGGGTTCTCTCACTCCCCAGGCCAGTTCCAACCTGACCGGCCGCTGCTCCCTGGGGCCCACCCCGTCTTCCCAGTTA
>CALGAA010000374.1 GCA_937952445.1 uncultured Bacteroidota bacterium
TGGACCATCCGGTCGATCAGGGAAATACAGCTCAGATCCCAATGTGCCAAAAAGTTCGTGATACATTTGGTAAGTACCGCCTGCTTCTGAGGTCAGATAGATCAAATTGTCCAGCCCGTAAATCGGACCCCCGGCGTTCATTTGGGCATTGGAAAAGGCGAAACCGGTCAGGATAGTATCTCTGATGTCGGCGACCCCGTCCCCGTCGGTATCTTCCAGGTACAGAATTTGCGGTGCATCGGCAACGATGACCCCGTTTTTCCATCGTGTGATTCCGAAAGGCCAGGTCAGGTTGTCAGCGAACACGGTACTTTTATCTAACTTCCCGTCGCCGTCGGTATCCGTCAACAACTTTACCGCTCCCTGCCCGCTTTTATCCAGCGGGTAGCCATGCAATTCCACGACATAAAACCGGCCATCCTCATCGATCACCATATCCACCGGATCCACGACCAGTGGCTCGGAAACCACCAGTTCCACTTGAAATCCGGGAGGTAATTCCAAAGTGGAAATCGCCTCCTCCGGCGGTAAAGCGCCGTTGATATATTCGATCTTAGAAGAGTCCGAATTACAACTAATCAGGATGGGAAACAGCATTACAATGCTCAGAATGAATCCGTAATTTTCGAATCGGTGTAGCATGAAGTAGGTTCGTTTTTCAGCGGCTTTTTTGAAATAAAAATTCAAATGTAAAAATTATGTCAAGAAATAAAAATAACATCATTTCGGACTCGCGGGGTTCTCTCCATATACATTATCATAAACGTCTCTTTTTTGGTAGGGATAGGGGCGTACTGCTTTGTCCGTTTCCTCGTGCGCCACAAACCAATTGCGGTAAATTTTACACTCCTTCTCCGGCTCCCCCCGAATACCAATCGCAAATTCAGGCGGCCAAAAGGTATTGTTGTAAATTTCAATTTGCGTTCCCGCAATAATAGTCCCGTCCTTCCGATCTCCTCCGCCGTGCATGTCAAAGCAATGGCTCAGGGAAGTACCAAGTTCCACGTTGTGCCTCGCCACATAGCTGCATCCCGGAACTCCCGTCCCTGCAATGGAATGGCGGTTGTAATCAAATAAGTTGTATTCAATCATAGCCGAAGCCTTGCTGAGACTGACACCGTACCCCAATCCATTGTACTGGCAATGATGGATGTAATTGTGGTGGATGTGGTGATCATCACCGCCCCGCAGACTGATGCCCGATTGTCCAAAAGCAGAAATATCGCAATTGTCGGCCGTGAAATGATCATCATTCACCTGGATACCATTGGACACTGGAAATTTGTAGTAGTATTCGTGTCGTGGCCCTCCCGGTGAAAAGGACTTGCGATGATGGTCCAGATACCGTTTGGGATTGGGGCCTTTGATCCGAAGCCCGGTAATCCGCACCCCGGGTCCTTTCGTTCGAATCATGTATGGCGTATCGAGTGCATCGCTTTCAAGGAGCGCTCCAGCGGAACCATTTTGCCCACGATTCCCTGCCAGCGTGACTCCTTCCGGAATTTCCAACACGAATTTGTCGATGTAAATGTAAGTTGTCAGGTCGATCGTATGCTCGTCTGGGATAAAGACCACATCACCAGGTTTTGCACGGGCAAGTGCATCGATCAGGCTATCCAGATCTGTGACCTCAAAATCCCCTTTGGTCACCGGGTGAATGTAATCCGCTCCGCCACCGAGAGGACCTTGCTGATCGGGCCGGGCCCCGTATATTTTTCCGCCAACTTCCTTCCAGTGGATCCCGGAGGCCGTGGGATGGGACTTTGCATCCACAGCCCGGAAATCAAGGTGCTGATTCGCGTGCACATATCCACCCAATCCCATAAAAGCAGCAGCGCTCCCCAGCGTTTTCATAAATTTTCTTCTGGGCGACCTGGACTGCGACGGAGGATTAGGGTGTAAGCTCATTCTCTTAAATTATGGGGTGATCGTTATGGGAATTTTCTGTACGGATTCCTTTTCATCGTCAATAGTAACATTTTTTCCGACAAAAACAGCCGTATAGTTCCCCGGATTGGAATACGAATAGGTAAACTCCACCAATTTTTGGTCCCGGATGCCTCTGATCCCATTCGACCAATCCGGCCCCAGGTTCACTTCATTGGTAGAAATCGGTTTGCTGACGACCCAGGTCTCACGTCGCGGATCATTGTACGGATTATCCGGATCGTAAGGCATATATTCTGGTCGTTCCGCCGTAGGATCATAGACGTCACTATCAGGATCATAGATTGGATTGTTCGGATCAAAAATCGGATTGTCCGGATCATAAATCGGATCTTCGGGGTCCGCATATTCGTGTCCCAATATGCTCAACCGGGTCGCGGTAACCGATGTCCGGGAGGGATTGTGTTCGCGATCTTCATCGATCACATAAAACCCAATCTCATTCTGATTGACAATCGGCAATACGTTATCGTATATCGTGTCCCTGGTGGTAATTTTGAAATTCTCGATCATCCACTGTCGTGCATCGCCATTTTCCATCTGCGGTTCGGTGATATATCGAAAAGCGACATAGAACGGATCGGTAGCGGCGTATTCGGAAATATCCAGGGTCCCGGAAGGTATAAAACTACTGGAGGTAGCCAGGGAAAATTGATCTGTGATATCGATCCAGGTAGCGCCTTTTACGCTTGCCAGGCTGCTGGTATCCCCATCAAAGTCCGTAGATATCAGAATGGACAATTGATCTTCCTGACTCCCATTTTGGACAGCATTGTTGAACGAAAGAATCGCTCCACTGCCGGAGACATCGACGACCGCCCGGGAGCCGTAAATAGCGGTAGAGGAGGCATCTTTCAACACCGAAATGGA
>CALGAA010000375.1 GCA_937952445.1 uncultured Bacteroidota bacterium
CAAAATAGTCCGTTGTCATTATTATACCACCTGAAGAAATGATAATTTTGCGGCCGCTTACACGACATACTTACTTATGAATCATATCCAGGAAATTAAGAAAAGGAGGACCTTTGGTATCATCTCTCACCCGGATGCGGGGAAAACCACGCTGACCGAGAAGCTATTGCTTTTTGGAGGTGCGATCCAAACCGCTGGGGCAGTCAAATCCAATAAAATAAAAAAGCACGCGACATCTGACTTCATGGAGATCGAGCGGCAGAGGGGGATTTCAGTGGCTACCTCGGTGATGGGGTTTGAGTACCGCGATCTCAACATCAACATCCTGGACACCCCCGGGCACAAGGATTTTGCGGAAGACACCTATCGCACTTTGTCTGCTGTTGATTCCGTCATTGTTGTAATCGATGTGGCTAAAGGAGTCGAACCCCAAACCGAAAAACTGGT
The DNA here is from genome assembly GCA_937952445.1 of uncultured Bacteroidota bacterium. GTDB lineage: Bacteria > Bacteroidota > Bacteroidia > Chitinophagales > Saprospiraceae > Membranihabitans. The sequence continues at coordinate 448 of CALGAA010000375.1, forward strand.
CAGTGTCGCGCGAATGCGACAAATTCCCTTGATCGTATTCATCAATAAACTGGACAGAGAAGGGAAAGATCCTGTGGAATTGATGGACGAGGTGGAAGAAAAACTTGGTCTCAACGTCCTGCCGCTGAGCTGGCCGATCGGCATGGGCAGACGATTTAAAGGCGTGTACAATATATATAAACACGAATTGGTGCTCTTTGATCCGCACGGCCATCAGGATGAGGAAAGCGTGATCAAAATGAAGGAACTGGATCAGCAATCACTGGAGCCCTACGTCGGTCGGCAAGCTACTGAAGAATTTTTGTCTGAATTGGAAATCGTCACGGCTGTCTATGATGATTTTGATAAATCCCAATATCAAAAAGGTGAGCAGGTTCCCGTGTTTTTTGGATCCGCCATCAACAATTTTGGGGTAAAGGAAATGCTTGATGCGTTTGTGGAAATCGCCCCTCCCCCTCTGCCCAGGCAAACCGAAGAACGAATTGTCCGACCCGAAGAAGAGAGTTTCACTGGATTCATATTTAAGATTCACGCCAATATGGATCCCCGGCATCGGGACCGGATTGCATTTTTAAGAATTGTAAGTGGAAAATTTGAACGGAATAAATTCTATCATCACGTTCGGCAGAACTCCAAAATGAGATTTTCCAACCCGACAACTTTTATGGCAGCCCGGAAAGAATTGGTAGACGAGTCCTACCCCGGTGACATTGTTGGTTTATACGACTCCGGGAATTTTAAAATCGGAGATGCCCTGACGGAAGGAGAGGAACTTCACTTCAAAGGCATACCGAGGTTTTCTCCCGAGCTTTTCAGGGTCGTGGTGAATAGAGAACCGATGAAATTTAAACAGCTTGATAAAGGGATCCGACAATTGATGGATGAAGGTGTGGCACAAATGTTCACTCAGATTTCGGGCAACCAAAAAATTGTCGGGACGGTGGGCGCATTGCAATTCGACGTTATTCAATATCGGCTTGAACACGAATATGGTGCCAATTGCGATTATCAGGCGGTCAATATTCACAAAGCCATATGGATCGAAGCCAACAAAAACGCTGAATTCAAGGATTTTGAGAGGCGTAAGGGCAATAACCTGGCCCTGGATAAGGATGGAAAGCTTGTCTTTTTACCCGAAACCGCTTGGGCGCTTCAAATGGCAAAGGAAAATTATCCGGGCATCCGGTTTCACGAAACATCGGAGTTTTAATTTGTATTCCTCCGACTCCAAATGCTGTGCGCCGGGCGAAAAAGATTCCGTCAGATGTGTCAGGAATATAGTGACCGATGCACCAGTGCGCCGGGCAATAAGTTCGTGACTGTTTCAGCTTTATCTTCCGGGATGATCGTACGAGAGGTATTGCAAAACGGAGTCGGGAGTGAAGGATTGATGTGGTGAATTCTCTCTAAACGAATCTGGAATCAAAAACATATTTTATCTTATGTACTGCCTCCTTGATACGCAACAGATGACGATGCGATGGGTGTATGCTTTTCTGTTTTTGACGCTTTTTATTTCGTGCAATGAAAAAGACATTCAAGGGGTAAATACCACGCCGCCTTCTCATAAATTATGGAATGAATTGCTACAGGAGCATGTATCATCGGAGGGCCTGGTCGATTATCGCGGATTTATCCGATCTCAAATCAAACTCGAAAAATACCTGGATATCCTCAGCAATTCACCACCTGATCCGCATTCCTGGACAGCCGACGAGCAGATTGCCTTTTGGATTAATGCGTATAATGCATTTGCCATAAAATTAATCGTCGATCATTACCCGGTGGAAAGCATTCAGGACCTCAATCCGAGGATCAGGATCCCGGGTATCCGGTCGGTATGGCATAAAAAATTTTTTGAAATCGGAGGAGTAAAATCAAGTCTCGACCACATCGAACACAAAATTTTACGCAAAGACTTTGATGAACCCCGAATCCATTTTGCGATCAACTGCGCTTCCATATCGTGTCCTCCGCTACGGCCCGAAGCCTATACTGCGGAGTGGCTCCATCTACAACTTGAGGACCAGGCCAGGATATTCATCAACGATGAGCAGAAAAACAAAGTCACGAACTCAGCGATTAAAATATCGAAAATCTTCCGATGGTTTAAAGGGGATTTTACAAAGAATGGCAGTCTTATTGACTATCTCAATACGTATTCTAAGCAAAAGATTGATGTCAATGCCGAAATTTCATTTATGCCTTACGACTGGAGTCTAAATGAATCAAAGTCCCTTTTCAACATACATCATTAAAACCGTTCTCCAGAACAATACGGATCTCCCCGTTCTTATCCATCATTTGAAAAAATCGCCGAATCAACTGGAGTTTGACATCATCGTAGTAGAAGGAGATCAAAATCACAGGTTGAACGATGTAGACCCCTACTGAGATGGTGGAAGAAATCGAAAAGTGAAATTTTTCACTCCTGACAGGTGCAAAATAACACGAGGCAAATCCTTGGTGCAACAGTGTGCCGGGCATTAGGTTCATGATATGTATGACGAGGTTATTTTTTGTCATTTCGAAGAGGCCAAACCGCTTATAACCCAAGCTACATCAGGCTTTTATATGAGGAAAATATGGCAATAAAGAATCCGACGGATCACTATTTTAGTGGCTTGTGCAATAGTACTATACGACGGTATTAAAAATGAAAGTTGGTTCCGATCGCCAGATGACTGGAACGGAACTTATCCCGGTTGTACCCGAGTCCTCCTCCTTTCAGCCAAATATCGTGTGAAAACCGGAGGTTGACGCTGGTCTTTTTATTGACATTAATGTCCAATCCCATGCTCAGACGTCCTGAGAGGTACGAATTAATTTCGAACGGACCATCTTTCAACAAGCCATTGGATGCTTTTTGGGATTTTCGAACGTAGATAGAGGCCTGATTGAAAGCTTCGTTGGTGCTATAGTTAGCAACGGGAACAAACCGACCGGCCACTCCACCGCTAAAATACATACGGAATGAAGGTAAATTGACGACGTTATACCCCAGCTCCAGCGGCAGCGTAACCATGGACAATTCATTGTCGTTGGAAAGTCCATCGTACTTCATGTTGAGGTAATCTCCTCCAAGCGATCCAAACATATTTTCATATTGAATCTTGTACCGGAAGTAGACCCCGGCATTGAGCGTAGACACCTGATACGGGCCGGACAAGGAAAAATAATCCCGAATTTCCACGTTAGTCGCGTCGGCCAGCACTCCCACTTCCAGAGAACTGTGTATCCGTGGCTTGATTACCTGAAGAGTCGGTATGCTATTTAAAATACTATCGGTCGAATTCAGAGATAACAAACTGATATCACGCACTCCAAGTTGAGGGGAAGACGCCTTCACGTCACGGGGATCGTAGGCATAAGATATTAAATGTGGATCATTTTCAAGCTGGGGAGCAGCGGCATAATCCGGCAAGCGACTTAAAAAGCGGTTGCGTTCTTCCAACTCATGGAGGTGATCGTCAGATACGACAACCTGCATATCGGAACCTGAAGGACCTTCCAGAGGTAATACGGCATGATGGTCGAGCCGGTCTGAAGTGTTCTCCTGGATTGATTGTTTTCTGGATTGTGTGGTATGGTTGCCGGATTGGGAAACCGGGAGCTCTTTCTGTAATTCACTGACAGCCGGGATATGTGAGGTCGCGTCCTCATTAAATTCTCCCTGGGGATCTTTGGACCCGGTGGCGTCGCCTGCTGAGTTTGTATTTTCTGCTTCGGGGGTGGGTCTAACCAGGTTTTCCAAAATATGGGTGAGGTTATTTTCCGCGCTCCGGTTCTGCTGTATACCGGTGTACAAATTTGTCAGCTGAACCAGCAGTAAAATGATCGCAGCTGCCTCCAACAATTTCATCATCAAGATTCGCGGACGGTTATTCAACCGGTCCAACCGGACCGAAAGCATCTGCCAGTGTTGCTCCTTCCAGCCGGGATCCGGAGTATTTTCCAGAGCGTTGCCGATAGCTTCATCAAACTCGGCATCCATCTCAGCATTCAGATCATCCAACCGACCGGACATTTGTTCCCAGGACGTAGAAGTCCACGTAAAATCGGTCAAATTCTCCAGCTGAGAACTGATTTCCCGGTCAAATTCCGCATCCA
>CALGAA010000376.1 GCA_937952445.1 uncultured Bacteroidota bacterium
TTAGTTCCCTTCCCTTACAATTAAATATTTTGTATACTACATCCAATATTCTTCATCGTTTGATGACAGCGAATACATAAATTTTGATCATTTTCATCCCATGAGTGTAAAGAACGATATCGATGAATTGCTCGCGGCAAATGTGATTACACCTGAAATCGCGGATCGCATCAGGCAGTACTACCAGGAAAACCCCGGGTCAGCGAGTCGTCGGCTTATCCTCATATTTGGAGTGCTGGGTGCATTGATAAGCGGAATGGGCGTGATTCTAATCCTGGCGTATAATTGGGTAGATCTTTCGATCCAGACGAAATCGATCATATCGTTTCTTCCATTGGCCCTGGGACAGATAGCAGGACTGTTTACCCTTCTCCGTTTCAGAGGCAAACGGGAATGGCACGAGGGGAGTGGTGTGGCAATTTTCATGGGGATGGGCGCCTGCATCTTTTTGATCAGCCAGATTTATCATTTTCCGGGGAACGCGACCAGCCTGATCCTTACCTGGATGTTGCTAACGGTACCCGTGGCATACATCATGGACTCAGCGATCGTCTCTCTGTTTTACATAGCAGGCATCACCTGGTATGCCAGTTCGATAAGCTACTTTACTGCACCTTATGACGAAGTCTGGTGGTACTGGGGATTGATCCTTTTAATTATCCCTTATTATCTTTACCTGATCCGAAAGCAGCCCCAGAGCATGTTAACGACCCTCCATCACTGGGTTATCCCCTTTTCACTGACGATCGTTCTGGGAGGTTTCACTACCGATTATGGTATTTGGATGTACATTGCCTACTTCTCCCTGTTTGGGTTGTTTTTCATCCTGGGTAATTCACCGCCTTTTATACGGTATACCAAAATTCAAAATGGGTATTACATGATCGGTCTCGTGGGTTCAGCAATCCTTTTGATCATGTTGAGCTTCCGATGGTTTTGGCGAAATTTAGCGGAACAACTACATCCTTTTTCCGTGGCCCTTTCTGCTCCTGAATTTTGGATTGCCAGTATGTTGACCGGCGGTGCATTGCTCTTTTTTATACTGAGGGGAATGCGGTATCCCCGCCTGTTCGGGTAACCATTTGCCTACGTTTTCTTACTGTTCCCCGTGACTTTATACGTGGGCATGTTCACTGAATTCGCGTATTTTTTGATCAATATTCTGATCCTGATCATAGCCATCTTAACCATCCGAAAAGGCAATCGCTCAGCCGATTTCACCGAATTGAATTTTGGGCTGCTCATCGTAGCGGTCCTGATCTTTAGTCGATTTTTTGATTCCAACATCAGCTTTCTCATCCGGGGCATCGCGTTTATCCTGGTGGGGGTAGGTTTCTTTTTTGTGAATTATACGATGTATCGAAAAAAGCTGGCCCATGAAAAATAGATCCGTCATTATCATCCTCTTTTTTGTCATGGCAGCCGTTCAATGGCTGATCCCGATCAATATGATTTGGGATAGCGAACGCACCCTGGCGAGTGGTCGCGAATACAAATTTCGACTGGCTCCGGTCGACCCCGAGGATCCGTTCCGGGGTCGATACCTCAATTTGGATTTTGACATCAGCCGGGTCACCGTCGCCACTCCTCCTTATTGGGAAGAGGGAGAAAAAGTATTTGTAGTGCTGGAACAGGACGAGGAGGGTTTTGCCCGGATCAACAGATTGGCGAAGAACAAACCCTCCGGGGAAGAAGATTACATCAAATCCATGGTGAGATCCGCTTATGGAGAGGATTCCTTAATGGTTTTCATCGAGTATCCACTGGATCGGTATTACATCAATGAAAAAATGGCTGACCCGATTCAGGAAATGCTCGACGCCAACCAACTGGATTCTACGAAAGTCAATTATGCGCTGGTTCGGGTCCGGGCAGGAGGAGCCGTGTTGGAAGAGGTTTACCTCGATGAAGTGCCTGTATCGGAATGGATCCGGAGGGAACGGACGGGGGAGTGAGGATGACGCCGGTTCTAATTCCGGATGACCCGGTAAAAGCATGGCAGTAAGGGGATTAACCGGTTTGACCACGTGTGGGTAATGAGGGGTTTTTATAGCCTGGACCGGAAACTTGCAAAGTCGGATCTCACTCACTCAGGTAAAAATGGAAGAATTTTGCAGTCTTTTCTATATGAAAGGGACGTCAGCGGTTTGATGTTTTATTTCCATCCTCCTTTCAGGATTCAACGTACACCGTTATTTTAGGAGATTAATTCCTGAATATATGAGTAGACCTATTTATTCTAAAATAATCCCGAATTAACGAGTGATGCTGTATCTTTAGGCGTATGGAGGATTTAAAAGTGGCATATCAAAGTGGAAAGGTAGTCGCTGTACGAGGAAGCGTAGTGGACCTGCGTTTTGAAAAAAATTTACCATCGATCAAAACGGTGGTCAAAACCGGTCATGATTTCCAAATTATCCTCGAGGTACAGATGCAACTCGATAACCATCACATCCGGTGCATCTCGCTAACCCCCACGCAAGGTCTGGAAAGAGGTATGGAAGCATTTTCCACCGGAGCTCCATTGAAAGTACCCGTGGGCCCGGAAACACTGGGTCATATGTTCGATGTTTTCGGGAATACCCTGGATGATTACGAGCTGCCAGAATCTATGGAACGACGCAGTATTCACAACCAACCACCGCCCCTCGCCGAACGGTCCACCAGTTCTCAGGTTTTTGAAACCGGTATAAAAGCCATCGATGTTCTGATTCCCCTGGAACGTGGGGGAAAAGCCGGATTGTAGGGAGGAGCAGGAGTGGGCAAAACGGTTTTACTGACCGAACTGATCCACAACATGGTGAAAAAACACCACGGTGTCAGCATGTTTTGCGGGATAGGAGAACGAAGCCGGGAAGGTTTGGAGTTGTATCAGGAAATGAAGGACGCCGGAGTACTACAGGACATGGTCATGATATTTGGACAAATGAACGAACTCCCCGGCGCCCGGTTTCGGGTCGGCCATTCGGCCCTGACCATGGCCGAATATTTTCGGGACGAAGAACACAAAGATGTCCTCCTTCTGATCGACAATATTTTCCGGTTTATTCAGGCCGGCATGGAAGTCTCAGGTTTGCTGGGGCAAATGCCCTCCCGACTGGGGTATCAACCCACGATGAGTACGGAGCTTTCGCAATTGGAAGAACGGATTTCAAATACAAAAACCGGTGCCATCACTTCGATCCAAGCCGTATATGTTCCGGCAGACGATCTGACCGATCCCGCTGCGGTTCATACGTTTTCACATTTATCAGCCACCATCAGCCTGTCGAGAAAAAGGGCCAGCGAAGGGATGTACCCCGCCATAGATCTTTTACACTCGGGCTCTAAAATGGCCACACCCGTTATCATTGGCGAACGCCATTATCAGATCGCTCAGGCCATTCGGCAAACCCTGGCAGAATACGACGAGCTCAAAGACATTATCGCAATGCTGGGCCTCGAACAGTTGTCCCTGAACGATCAGAAAACCGTTAACCGTGCACGCCGCCTGGAACGTTTTCTGACTCAACCGTTCTTCACCACCGAACAATTTACCCAATACAAAGGGAAAAACGTGAGCCTCCACGAGGCCCTGGACGGATGCGAAAGAATTCTCAACGACGAATTCAACGAATACCCGGAAAGCTATTTCTATATGATCGGTACCATCGATGAGGTGATGGAAAAAGCAGAATTAAATCCTTAACGTATGCCTGGTCCCCTCATGAATTTGAAGATCTTTCTTCCCGACCGACTTTTTGCGGATATTCAAAACGTGAAAAGGATAGTGGTGGAAACAACGGTGGGGTCATACGGTATCCTGCCTCAAAGGTTGGATTGTACGGCAGCACTGGTATCCGGGATTTTGTTGTATGAAACAGAGGATGAAGGCGAAAAATACATAGCGGTGAACGAAGGCATCATGATCAAGGCCGGGCCACAGGTGTCAATATCTGTTCGTCATGCCATCGGTGATGCTCCTTTAGGCGAATTGAGAGCCATGGTCCAAAAAGAAATGATGGAAATGGATGAAATGGAAATACAAGCCCGGACGGTCATGGCCAAACTGGAGACAGGGTTTCTTCAAAGCTTTCAAAAGTTATTGGAATAGGATGAAGGAGGAAGAATCGAAAAAAACGGACTCATTTGAGAAAATTATCGGCCAGAAGGAGGAAAGGAAAATGGAAGCCCGACGAGATAAAAGAAGTGAGTGGTATGGTTTGAGCTTTTTCGGGATGGTTGGCTGGTCCATTGCAGTGCCCACCGTACTGGGCGTTGCCCTGGGCATATGGCTGGATAAAAACTACTCGCAGGATTTTTCCTGGACTCTGAGTCTGCTGATCGCGGGGTTGTTGATGGGGTGTGTTTTTGCCTGGAACTGGGTTCAAAAGGAAAACAAGAATATTCAGCAAAAAAATGACGAGAAGCATGAATGAAATTGGTATCTTATTGCTGGTATTACTGGCAGGCTTTGGACTGGGGGTTTTGTTTTTTGGAGGCCTCTGGCTCACCGTGCAAAAAGGCCTGAGCTCGGCGAATCCTGCACTGTTATTTTTGGGAAGTTTAATTGCCAGATCGACCATCGTATTGCTTGGCTTTTATTACGTGGGGTCAAACGATTGGAAACGGTTCGTCATTTGTCTGGCGGGCTTTTTAATAGCTCGTACGGTCATAAAACGGCAGACGACCCGAAAAAAGCCCGCGGTTACCGGAGTGAAAAAAGACATGAACAATGAGACTTAGTCCCGACGAAATAATATTCTGGGAGTTTGGATTTATCAAAATAAACCTTACGATAGCCATGACGTGGGCAATAATGTTATTGCTGGCGCTTGGGGCGTGGCTCATTACCCGGAATGTAACGACACGGTTGACAAGATCTCGCTGGCAAAATGTCCTGGAAATGATCGTTTTGATCATCCGGGATCAGATCGCGGAAATCGGTCTGAAAAAACCCGAAAAATATTTGGGTTTTATCGGCACCCTGTTTTTGTTCATTGCCGTTTCGAGCCTGTTCACCATTGTTCCCGGATATGAGGCCCCTACGGCTTCGCTGTCCACAACGACGGCTTTGGCGTTATCAGTTTTTATTTCCGTTCCGGCCTTTGGCATCGCTCACAGTGGTTTGAAAAACTACCTGAGTTCCCTGGCCCAACCCAATGTCCTGATGTTGCCTCTAAATATCATGGGCGAAATTTCGAGGACTATTTCACTGGCCTTTCGCCTGTTTGGCAATATGATGAGCGGAGGACTGATTGCCAGCATTCTGATCGCCATAGCGCCCTTTTTCTTTCCCATTATCATGGATGCGTTGGGGCTGCTGACGGGAATGCTGCAAGCCTATATATTTGCGGTATTGGCGACCGTATATATCGCGGCGGGCATGCAAAATGAAGAAAGAAAAGAGCTGCCTCCTTCTCCGGACAAAGACCATATTGACAGATCTGAAATCAAAACACGGCAGAGCAGGTCGAATTTGAAAACGAACTAATTTTTTGAATCATCAATAAAATGAAAACATATGGATAGCGTAACCATTATCGGATTAGTTTCAATAATCACCGCCGGAGTCACGATGGCGATCGGAGCCATGATGCCCTCTATTGCTGAAGGTCGGGCAGTGGTCAAAGCCCTCGAATCCATCGCCCAGCAACCTGATGCATCATCGACCATCACGAGGACACTATTTATCGGATTGGCCATGGTTGAAACCTCCTTAATCTACTGTTTCGTAATTTCCATGATTCTGATTTTTGCGAATCCATTTTGGAATTACTTTGTAGCTCTGTAACCTATGGATATCGATTGGTTTACCGTCATAGCTCAGATTATCAATTTCCTTATACTGGTCTGGTTGCTGAAACGATTCCTGTATAAGCCCGTCCTGAATGCTATTGACGAAAGGGAGAAAACGATCGCTTCCCAACTGGAGGAAGCTGCGAATAAAAAACGGGAAGCTCGTCAGGAAAGGGAAACGTATATTCAAAAGAATGAAGAGTTCGACCGGGTTCATGCCACCCAGTTGGAAGAAGCCCGCAAACGGATTGAAGACGAAACGAAACGTTTGTACGAAGAAGCCCGCCAGGAAACGAGTGCCTTACGGTTGAAATTGGAGGAATCGCTGAAACAGCAAGGGCAGGAACTCCGGGAAACGGTAAAGCGCAAAACGAAAGAAGAGGTTTTTGCCATCGCCACCAAGGTACTGACTGACCTGGCAAACGCCGAATTGGAAGGTCAGATAATGACCGTATTTATCGAAAAAATCCGGGCTTTAAACGAAACAGAGCAGAAAGATTTCCGTAAAGCTTTGCAGGAAAATGGGGGACCTATCCGCATCATTACCGTTTTCGAGCCGGCACCCCATTTAAAACATCAGCTCGAACAAGCGGTCCAGGAAACAACTGGCATCACTGCGGAATTCGAATACTTTTTGGACCCGGATTTGTTGAGCGGTATCATGTTGGAAACGACCGATTATCAATTGTCGTGGAGTATTGAATCATACCTGGAGTCATTGAAACTGGAGACCATCACAAAATAGGATCGAAATGCGACCAACGAATTGGGATCAAATCCTGGAAAATACCTTTGCAGAAATAAGCCGCAAACGGGAAACATACGAACCCACCATCCGGATTCGTGAAAAGGGGGTGGTAAAAAACGTATCTGCCGGCGTGGCGACAGTCTCCGGATTGCCCGGGGTAGGACTCGAAGAGCTGCTGGAATTTCCGAATCAACTGTATGGAATGGCCTTCAATCTGGAAAAGGATGAAATTGGCGTCATCCTATTGGGTCGAAGCGATCAGATTCAGGCAGGTGATTCTGTTCTGAGGACGTACCGGGTGGCAGACATCCCGGTGGGCGAGGATTTGCTTGGCCGGGTGGTTGATTCTCTCGGGAATCCTATGGACAACAAGGGGGCGGTGTCATTTCGGGAAAGGTATCCCATCGAACGACCAGCTCCCCCGATCATGAGCCGGGCTGCGGTTAACCAGCCATTGCAAACGGGGATTAAAGTGGTGGATGCCATCATACCCATCGGGCGCGGTCAGCGGGAATTGATACTGGGGGATCGCCAAACGGGTAAAACGTCGATTGCGGTGGATACAATCATCAACCAACGGGATAAAAATGTGGTGTGCGTATACTGCGCGGTGGGGCAACGGACCGCTGCGGTCGCCAACGTGATTTCAGATTTAACGAATCAGGGGGCGATGGATTATACAGTCGTCGTGGTAGCCGAAGGAAACAGTTCTCCCGGGCTTCAATATCTGACCCCCTACGCCGCAACAAGCATCGCCGAATATTTTATGGAACAAGGGCGAGACGTGCTGATCGTGTATGATGACCTGACAAAGCACGCCCGCGCATACCGGGAGCTTTCTCTTTTGTTGCGCAGACCACCGGGCCGGGAAGCTTTCCCCGGTGATATTTTCTACATACATTCCCGCCTGCTGGAAAGATCAACCCACCTAAATGCAGCGCATGGAGGTGGTTCACTAACGGCTTTACCCATCGTCGAAACGCAGGCCCAGGATATTTCAGCATACATTCCCACGAACATTATTTCAATCACGGATGGACAGATCTATCTTTCGCCCAAATTATTTGAATTGGGTCTATTGCCCGCGGTCGATATCGGCATGTCGGTGTCCCGGGTGGGTGGAAAAGCGCAGTTGGGGGCTTACCGAAAATTGGCCGGAAATTTAAAACTCGTCTATTCCCAATCAGAGGAACTGGAAACTTTCGCCCGTTTTGGCACGCGCCTCGACGAAGAAACCCAACACACGATCGAACGTGGCAAGCGGATTCGATTGTTGTTCACCCAGCCGGAAATGAAGCCCGTGTCGGTGCCGGAACAGTTATTGGTTCTGCTGGCCCTGGTCAATGGTCTTTTTGATCCGATACCCCTGGACAAAGTTCCCGTAGCGGAACAGCATATTCGCGCCAAACATATGGATCTGCCCGACGAAGTGATGGAGCGCATTTTTTCTTCAAATCCTTTAACGCCGGAGGACGAAGAAGTTTTATTGACCCTGGCACGTGAAGCCGTCCAGGGAATGAATGTGAATCAAGACAGCGATGGCTGATACGTTAATCAATTTACAGCGAAGAAAACAAAGCGCAGGCGATCTGTCCGCCGTAGTTCGCACCATGAAGGCTATGGCACTGTCCAATATTACCCAATTTGAAATGGCGGTAGACTCCTTGCAGCAATACGATCACACCATTTCACTGGGGATTTATGCCTGTTTTAAAGAGGGAAGGATATCGCTCTCACCCGGGAATCACCAAAATATCCCAGGTAAATCCATCGTCGTTATTTTTGGATCAGATCAGGGGTTAGTGGGCCGGTTCAACGATTTAATTTACCTGCATGCTCAGCGGATGCTGGAGAATATCCCGGGAGAGAAAGAGGTATGGGCGGTAGGAGAACGGATTTATTCTTTGCTTTTAGACGCTAATCTGATTCCCACAAAATACTTCCGTGTTCCCAACTCGGTTTCAGCCATAACCACATTGGTTAACCAGATTATCATCCATAGCGAAGAATACAGGGCCGGCGAACAGGATTACCAATTTCATATTTTTTACAACTCGCCTACGGAAGGCGCCCATTTTCAACAAAAAAACCAGCAGTTGTTTCCTCCCGACCACAATTGGGAAAAGGAAATAGCGCAAATGACCTGGCCCACGGAAAAAATTCCGCAGGTCATCGGTGGGGTGGAACAGACCCTGCGGACGCTAATCCGCGAGTATTTATTCGTTTCCCTGTACAAAGCCAGCGCAGAGTCCCTGGCCGCGGAAAATGCCAGCAGACTGGAAGCTATGGAGCGGGCGGAAGAAAACATCGAGGAGGTTCTCGATGAATTGAACCGGGGATACAACCGACTCAGACAAAACACCATCGATGGAGAACTATTTGATGTGATCGCTGGATTTGAAGCGTTGAAAAAGAAGGAATAGATTGGCAGAAATATTCCAAATCTTCGCCTCACCCCTTTGCCTTTCGCGCCTTCACCATCAGAAAAATGGGACGACGGAAATCATCCTTTTTTCGAGGTAATTGTTCCAGTATTTCAGGGGAAGGTTGAGGTTCGGAAATCCGTTCCAGCGAAAACCCGGCCTGGATCACCGAATTGAGAATGGTAGCAACGGTCCGGTGGTATTTTGTCACCTCACTATCCATAAAATTGGACCGTCTGCTGCCTTCGTGTTGATAATTATCTACAGGCCAATGCAGCTTGTTACCATCCGGATCGTAGTACCAATCCTGCTGGGGTAATGCAGTATAAATGGGATGCTCCATCGAAAATACAAACTCGCCGTCCCGGCTCAGACACCGATGGACTTTTTCAAAAACGCTCTGCAAATCGTGCACATAGTGGAACGCCAGCGAACTAAACACCACATCAAATTCATTCTCCCGAAATTCAATATCCTCAATGGGTTGATGAAGGTATGCGATAGCATCATCCCGGGTATGTTGCCGGGCCCGCTCCAGCATCAAAGCAGAAATATCCACTCCTGTGACCCGTTCTGCACCCTGAGAACGAGCGTACAAACAATGCCAGCCATATCCACAACCCAGATCAAGAAATCTCTTCCCCTTCAATTCGCCGAGCATATCACGCAATTCGTGCCATTCCTCCGCCGAGTTTAGCCCGCCCACCGAACGGGGCATTTTACTGTATCGATCAAAGAAATCCTGATCATCGTATTTGTTTTCCTTCATGGTATGGTTCAGGCTGGTGCTTAGCCAAGATACGTTTTTGACATTAATTTCGGTATAATTACCTGACCTGGATTGGCGATTATAGGTAAATAAAATATGATTTAGGTATAGTTTCCTCATGACCGAATGGAGAGAGGCTGGTTCAGGGTTGCTGTTTAGGGCCTGGTCCTGGATGTACTATCCGATATCAATTTTCAGCAGTCATCTTTCTTCGCAATAGGATTTAAAGGAATTCAAGATGTAGTCCCATCCGTGTTCAGAATCCATCATAGCCCTGTATTCATCAGCACCATCTCCGTGGTTTTCAAAATTGAAATGTTCAAAAGTGATGGTCGTAGTACCGTCTTCCTGATTAAAATCTACGGTAATATCGCTTGCTTTAGCCGGATTGGGAACTGGCTCCCGCTGTGAGCCAATTTGCCACTTCAATCCAATTCGGGTATTCTCTTGAAATTCTATAACCGTCCCCCAATCGCATCGAAATCCGTTGGGTCCAATTTCAGTACACAGTCCGTTTCTTCGTCCATCCATTGTGATCGTCTTTAGCTTGTCCTGCGACCAGGTGTATTCTGGTGGCCACCATTTATTCAAATCATTGACAAATTTCTTAAAAGCAATCTCCGCCGGCACCCCAACCTTAATTTGTTTAATTAGTCCGCCCATTTTTTGACCCTTTTTGACTTTTTAAACGGGGGCGATCGAAAAATAATTGTCACTTTTTAATAAAAAAACAACTCGAAGGTGTTGACAATCAGTAAAATAATTATTATCCCTGTGTTGATCACAAAAAGATTATATGATGGCGCGTCTTACCCATTCCCCATAAAATCACGCATTTGTCAGAACAGCCCCCAAATACGGTTTGGGAAGAAGATAATCCATTAAATCATTTGCCCACCTGAAACTTCAATTCGTTGAGCATTGATCCAATGTGCATCATCGGTGCACAAAAAAGCTACCACGCTTCCGATATCTTCTGGCAAACCTACCCTACCCAGTGCGGTCAACGATGCGATGGTTTTATTCATTGTTTCATTATCCCTCACAACTCCACCACCAAAATCAGTTTCTATAGCGCCAGGTGCTACGACATTGCTACGGATGTTTTTTACTCCCAATTCTTTGGCTTGATATCTGGTCAATGTTTCTATCGCCCCTTTCATTGAAGCGTACGCTGAAAAGCCCGGACCTGAAAAACGTGTCAAACCGGTGGAAATATTGATGATTCCACCTCCTTCTTTTAAGATTTTCAAGGCAGCTTGTGTGAACAGGTAAGTTCCTTTGAACTGGATATTGATCATCGAATCTAATTGCTCTTCGGTCGTTTCTTGAAAAGGCGCATTGATACCTATTCCGGCGTTGTTTATGAGATAGTCGATCCCCGTACGACCAAATTTATTTTCCGTCAGTTCGTGCACATTCTCCATAAAGGTTCCGAAATGGTTAAAATTGGTTATGTCCAATTGCATCGCAACAGCTTGTTGGCCGATATCAATTATTTCCTGAACGACCTGTTCTGCCCTTTCGGTGTTGGACTTATAGGTCAGAATAACATCCAATCCTTTTTGGGCAATAGAGAGGGCCATGTCTTTCCCAAGACCACGGCTTGCTCCGGTAACCAATGCTATTTTACTATTTGACATTTGCTAGACTTTTTTGGTGATTTATTTTTGTACATCTTATTACATCCAGGATAAATGGATCGTCCTGCATTTGGTGCGAAAAGAAGTAAAGTTTACAATCCATCCTGTACAGAATCCATAGTAGAATGGAGGGATCAGGATAAATATCCCAAACAGTTAATCAATATTCCTTTCGTCCTTCAGGTCCTTATACCTTCACTGCCATACCCAGAAGAAAACAAAGAGAAGTGGCAGAAAAATGACCATTTTTATTCAAAATGGGTACCTGTAACA
>CALGAA010000377.1 GCA_937952445.1 uncultured Bacteroidota bacterium
CCCGGCCAAATCGGACTGATCCATCGGTGCGCACGGCTCCCTGGAAGGAATATTTTTCGGCAAAATTGTAATTCAACCGGCCAAAATAGGATTCCATTGCCCACGATCCGCTACCTCCTCCGGTAGTCGCATTTCCATCATCACCGATATTGAGATCAGGGATTTCATTGGTAACAAATCCGGTCTTACTGCCAGAAAGATTTTCCCAGGTAGATTCCTGAGATTCGTGGCTGGCCATAAGATCCAGATTATGCGAGCCCAATTGTACGTTGTATTGCAACATTTGGTTCCAGTTCCAGTAAAAATTGTTGTTGCTACGGACGGTCAGACTGGCCTCGTCGTTGGTCCGATCGCCGATTCGGTACGTCGGGGTAAAATTATCCTGGCGCATATTTTCTATGTTGGAATTCAGGCTTGTGCGAAAAACCAACCCCCTGAACAAATCGATGTCGAGGTTGACTCCTCCCAGAAATTGTTTCCGTTTGAGATCATTCTGGGTCAAATTTGCAATAGCGACCGGATTGAGGGGGGTAAATTGCAAGCTGCTCCCATTGGCTTCATCAGCTCCTCCCCAGGATCCGTCGGGGTTTTTAACGGGGACATTGGGGGCCAGACGGAGCGCATCATTGATGATTCCCCGCTGTGTCGTGGACAATTCCTGGTCTGTCTGGCTATAGCTCAGATTAGCGGACAAGCGCACCCAATCCCGAAGTGAATTATTGAGATTGAGTCGGATGCTGTTTCGTTTAAATCCAGACCCGAGGGCGATTCCCTCCTGGTCATAAAATTCTCCTGAAATATAGTATTGGGTATGGTCACTGCCGCCGCTCAGACTCAACTGATGCTTTTGCAAAGCAGCCTGCCGGAACAGTGCATCCTGCCAATTGGTTCCCGGGCCGAGTAAGGACAGATCTTGAAATTCAGTACGTGGTTCCTGTCCCTGAAGTGCGCGCATTTCGTTGATCATCTGCGCGTATTGGGGCAAAGTCATCGTCGGAAGATTTTGCGGCTCATCCTGCAGGCTGTACAAATAGCTGTAATTGATTTGGGTCTCGCCGGCACGACCCCGTTTGGTGGTACCCCATTGGTGGCGCGGGAACCATAGATCGCTGTCGCAGAAGGTCCCTGCAAAATTTCGATATTCTCGATATCGGCCGGGTTTAGATTGGCCAATGGATTGGAGGAGCTTGCGTCGCCGTAGCTCACGGATTCATTTTGCTTGATCTGCACTCCATCGATGACATATAACGGCTGATTACTCCCATTCAAGGTACTGATTCCCCTGATGTTTACCGAAATTCCGCCGCCGGGTTGGCCGGTATTTTGAGTAATATACACCCCTGCTGCCCTCCCCTGGATGGCTTGTTCGATGGTTGTATTGACTGAGCGTTCGATCGCATCAGCTCCGATGGACACCTGTGCTGTCGAGAGGTCACTGCGTTTCATTTCTCCGTATCCTACAACCACTACTTCGTCCAGCATTTCGGCGTTGGACACCATAGTGACATTGACCGTTGTCCTTCCATTGAGCGCAATTTCCTGCGTATGATAACCGATGTAGGAAAAGACCAGTACGGCATTTTCGTTGACATCATCCAGCGAATACCGCCCTTCAAAATCAGTGGCTGTCCCCATGGTAGTCCCTTTCACCTGGACGTTGACACTGATCAGCGGTTCTCCATTTTCATCGGTGACGGTGCCGCTGACATCAAGAGGGGTGGATTTTAAAGAACGAACCGGGGGAAGCCATGCCCGTCTCAAAGGCATGGCTGCCACCGGTTTGTCTTTCTTTGTAATACTGCGCTCAGAAGGACCACTAGCGATGATCCGCTCAAAATGCTTCACCATTTCTTTGAGCGATTCGAGCCCTTCGGCATCGCTTTTATACAGGATTACAAATCTTTTGTCGTACATTTTAAACTGAAGATCAGTTCCGGAAAGAACATCCGAAATTGCCTCTTCCACAGACCATTCACGGCGGGTTTCATATGTGACTACAATGTCCCGAACCAGATTGTGGTCAAAGGTAAAATACACGTTGTAATCCTGACTGATCAATCCGATAGCTTCCACCAGGGTCATTTCCCTGACCTCCTCAGGCATTATGTCAGGCTTTTCACCTATCGAAAATGGGAGGTGAACCACCATGGCCATCAGAAACAGAATTATGTTTGTTACACCATTTTTCATATGCTTATGCGTTTGATTTGGACAACCGAAGGGTCGTTTATCTACGTCCCGCCGATGGTTTATCTATTCATTATTTTTTATACTAAATTGATCACCTTCCTGCTGGATTACGACCTTCATCGCCAGTTCAAGCGATTCCTTCGTTGCTTCCCAATCCATATAGGGTACACCAACATCCATGATTTTTTGATTGAGTTCGGGGTCCTCACAGACCAATTGAATACCATATATGTCACTCAATTCAGGAATGATATCGGCCAGGGAAACCTTCTGATAGCTGATGACACCCGTTTTCCACGCTGCCGCTGAATACAAGGTTTCTTTCTGACTTCGTTTCAAAACCTGTTCTAATTTGTGATATTCAACCTTATCTCCCGGGGCCATAGTTAATTGCTCCTGTTGTTCATCCATCTCGAGCTGAACACTTCCTTCCAGCAAATAGACCTCCGTAGCCCCCCGACGGCTAAAAACATTGAAGGATGTTCCAAGTACATTCACTTTGAGTTCACCTGTATTTACCTGAAATTTTCGGTTTTTACTTCGAACCACATCAAAATAAGCTTCCCCCTCCAACGTGACCGATCGAATTCCGGTCCGCTCCCAATCTGTATTCCATACCAGTCGGGAATTGGCATTCATTTCCACCTTGCTACCATCCGGCAATTCGATTTTTTGTCGTTCCCCAAAACCGGTGATATACTCGATAACCCGGGGCGAGGATGAATTCCACCAAAAAAGTGCAGCGGCAATTAGAATGAGCACCCCGGCTGCTACACTCCATTTCCAATAGGAATATGGAACCACCAATGGTTCAGCTTCTCCGTTTGGGTCATCCTGAGGAGGGTCCTGGGTCAATGTTTGAATCCACCAGTCGTGATTTACCTGAGTATCAAGTAATTCATATAATGTCGGATCTTTTTCCAATAGCCGGATCATTTCTGTAATCTCATCCTCCGTACACACCCCTGAACTATACCTGGTCAGTAGTTTTTGGAATACTTCTTTGTCTTTCATTTTATTTCAAGTTGTCAACACCATAGTCTCCAGCTCAAGGAAACTTTAAAAGAATACAGGAAACTCTGGCCCAATTGTTTCGTGGTCGCACAGCACGATGCTAGTTTATCCGATCAATAAGGTAAACTTCATCAACTCAAAAAAAGACTAGTAGATTTGGGATTTTTTTCAAATATTGATAAAATATTTATACCTTGAGCCCTTGTAAACGAGTCCCCAATCTGCAGGATTTTGAAAAGTGGAGCTGAGGCAATTGCCAATACATCACTCCCACGTACATTCAAATCAAGTATAAGAGGGGCAAAATTCTTTACACCTGCATTGATGTATTTATCCGATCAAATAAATAGTCAAATAAAAGGGTGAAGATGGAAAAGATGATTAACCAATACAGAAACCGGATTTACGGTTTCGTCCTCAAATACGTCAAAATCCCGCAACATGCGGAGGATATGACGCAGGATATCCTTATCAAATTGTGGAACAACAGGCACAAAATTCGATCCATGGATGACCAGAATGCTTACATTCTCGCCATTACCCGAAATTATATTCGGGACCATTTCAAAAGAATGGTTCGCGAAAAAACCTATCTGGAAGAAGTCATCCATCACTTACCGGTTCAGGAACCGTCGGGACTCCGTACAGTACAAAGGCATGAACTTCAAAATTCAATCCTGCAGATTGTTTCCGAATTACCGGATCGTCAACAAGAGGTGTACCATTTGTTTTATGACAAAGGGAAGTCGCTCAAAGAAATCGCCCTGGAACTCAATATTTCACCCTATACCGCCAAAAACCACCGGGCCGAAGCGTTAAAATTTATACGGTCAAGGATCAACCCGGAGGTGTTTTTAACTATTTTCATCCTCATTGGGAATGGATGCTTGTAGAAAAGCCTGAGGTCGTTTTTATACATGAAACCCCAGGTCGGGGAAAATTTCACTTATGCCCATGTCGCCGCTAAGGCTATGGCTCTGCCATAACTCAATTTCAAAAATTATGAAATCAAATCGCAGGCATTCTGTAATTCATCCTTATTTTAGCACCATCTATGATAATACCTGATGGATCATTTAATATATATTATCGACCGCAACCGGGGGAATGACCTGTTTGGATCAGAGGAACCCCAAAAAGAAGGAGACGGGCAATTATCCCTCTGGGATATGGAATCGGTGGAAGAAGGATATAAATTAATGTTTGAATTGCACTTCGATCAAGCCCTGAAGAAATTTCGGTCGTCCCATCATCAGGGCATGATTCATGAACAGGAATATAAAAAGGTTAAGGAAGCATGTGAATTTTGGAGAGATGAGCTACACGCGCTGACATCGGATTCGATAATCGATTCAAGTATTATCATACCAGTGTGGGAATCGTTCAAAAATTACCACTTTTTCAGGACTCAGAAAAAATTCCGTCAGAACATCCTCGAATACATAACCGCGCATGTCATCAAATGGACGGGCAAAAATGTCGATGTCATCATCCAGATGGTTGACTTCCTTCTTCGTGAAAGGTTATTTGAAACAGCCCACGGAATAGTGGAAACCACCCTGAGAGAACACCAGGATGATATTCCCCTCAAAATGACCCTCGCCCGGATAAACTGGCAAATGGGTTACCATGACCGCGCCAATGAGATCTATCTTACCCTAATGACCCGCTATCCCGACAGATTAGAAATCAGAGCCATCGAAAATCCGAAAATACTGGAGTTGGTGCAACAGTACGGACCATATTTGACACCTGTTTATGGCAGGATTTCCGGCGTGTTCAAAATAGATCAGACGCCCACGATTGATCATTATGTACATGAAGACCATCGGATTGGAATGGACAGCCTTAGCGAAGTCATTGCATCAGAACAAGCTATGAAAGTTGGTGATTTTAAGAAATCACTCGAGCATCGAAAAAAACTTCATAAACTATCCCCGGAGGTTATGCAGGCGTATAAAGCATTGCTTCAAAAAAACAATTCGTGATTATGGGACATCAGATCAATTCCAAATGCCATTTTGTTCAGTCAGGACGATGGGTTTGTCCGCCGTTACCACGATCGTATGTTCGTGCTGGGCCATATATCCACCCCGATCTCCTACCATTGTCCAGCCGTCAGCTAACGGAATTGCATAATTCGATTTCGTCGTGATAAAGGTTTCTACCGCTACAACCGAATTCTCGTTAAACCGCTCCATGTTGTGCCGATCCCGGTAGTTCATTATTTCTCCGGGATCCTCGTGCAAACTTCGACCCACACCATGTCCGGCCAAATTGCGTACGACTTTGTAGCCCCGCTTTCGGGCTTCCGAATGAATGAGATGGCCTACATCCGAAATTCGTACCCCCGTATGGATCCGATCAATGGCCATCCGGAGAATTTCACGGGAAGCCCGGATCAACGGCTGATGGTGGTGGATGTCCTCTCCCAATACGAAAGAATTGCCGTTGTCGGCCCAGAATCCGTCCAACTCGGCCGATACATCAACATTGACCAGATCTCCTTCCTGTAATATCCTCCGATCAGATGGGATCCCGTGGCAAAATTCGTGATTAACACTGATGCAAGTCCAACCGGGAAAATCGTAGGTTTCAATCGGAGCAGATCGAGCCCCATGATCCGACAGAATTTGCGCGCCATACTCATCCAAATGCTTTGTCGTCATGCCGGGCTTTGCGTATTTGCACATTTCCTTAAGCGCATACGCCACGATCTCGCTAATCTTTTTCATCCCTTTCAGATCGGCTTCGCCTTGAATTGACATTTGCACTTATTTTGTTTCGTATCCTTCAAACAACCAATACCTCATGCTGGTTTAATCGGCCCTTCTGCCCCGTCCTTACCGCAAATCCTTCAACATTGATTTCCCATCTCCACCAGTATATTCAATTCCCAGCAACTCCGCCACAGTGGCGGCGACCTGATTGGAATAAAATTGTGCGGAATCCTTCCGCTCTCCCTTGGCGTCAATGCCTATGCCCAGAAAGGCCATCCAAACCTCATCTGAATAAGGTGTGCCTGATTTTCCATGATGCCTCCAACCATCGCCTTTGATACCCCTTCCATGATCCGTGGTGATGACCAGGGTGGTCTGATCCTTGTAGTAAGGATCCGCCTGAACCGTTTCCCATATGTCCTGAATAAACCGATCCGTACGAAGCGTCGAATACAAATATTCATCGTAGTCCCCGCGATGGGCAAAATCATCGGTTTCTCCATATGAAATATAAAGCAGACGCGGCTTTCGAGCCTTGAGATGGGCCATCGCCAGGTGGTGGGTAAAAGCGTCCAGACGGACCGACTTCCACAGTACAGGCGTCTCGTTCTGGAGTCGATTGATGAGTTTTTCCTCGGGCGACTGGGGGTTGGCGACCGGCTCATATCCGGAATTCACCGGAATACCGCTTCGTTCCTCGTTGATGATGTATGGAAAAACATCCCAACTGGTAAAGGCCGCCACTTTTCCTTCAAAATCTGGTTGGTTGTGGATAAATTCAAGAACCGTTTCATTGGGATTATTGGTTTTACTATTGGAGGTAATTCGAACATCATCCGCCTTGCCTGTCAATATTTCGTTGTATCCCGGGTAAGAAAACCACATCTGATTGGTGAGATTGGCCCGATTCTCATACGCGCGATTCCCCAGAATCTGACCTTCCTCAGCAATCACGCTCCAGAAAAAAGGCATCAAAATGCGACGGCGTTCTTCCGGGGTTTCCCGCCAAAATTCATTCATTAACGAAGTGGTATCTTTCACATAATCCGGATGAGAAATCAGAGACCGGTCTGCGCCTTCAAACAATTCCTGCCATCGCAGTCCGTCGAGGGTGATCAATACCACCTTCGGTTCTTTCACCTGCGTGGGAACCTGTGCATATGCGCTGAAATTGATAACATGGAGTAGTGCAACGAGCACTATGACTGGGAAAACAATCCTTTTCAATGGTCTATGGAATTTAAGAATAAAGAAACTCCTAAGATAATTTAATCATCTGACTTGGGAGGCCCTATTCAACATCCTTTGGAAAAAAACTTTCATTTTTCAGACCCCGGGCCTCAGGGGATGATTTTTCCCAATGCATCTCGCCGACGTGAAAAGTCAAACTTTGCCAGCCGAGACGCTTCTAATTAAAAACCACACCCCGATACGTCAAAATTTGTCAACCGGTACGCTTCTCTATAAAAACCAACCACGAGGTGGTCAAACATCGGTAGTTTCTCCATTTCCAACCAGACCCTGACCTCAGAGAGGACAAACATAATAAGTTACAGTTTCGGTCAATTCGAATACCCCTGATTCTGAACCAGATACCCTTCCACGTTGGATGCTCCGTCAATGGCTTCCTGCGGTATTGGGAACAACCGATGATGCACATTATCACTGGTTTTTTCGGTCCAGGTATCCTCATAATGCCCAAAACGGATCTGATCAGTCCTTCTGAATCCCTCCCAATACAACTCGAATCCCCGCTCCCGGTAGATCCCTTCCAGGTCAATTGAATCCCAGGGTTTGGGGATGGGGGCACGTGCGGTTCTGGATGTCCGTACAGCATTGACATCAGCCAAAGCCCCTGCCGCATCGCCATTTCGCATTTTGGCTTCGGCGCGCATGAGATATATTTCTGCAAGTCGCATCAAAACAAGATCCACGCTGCTGTAATTATTCGCATTTGGAGAAGTCCGGCTAAACTGGTATTTGGCAACCCGATAACCTTTGGAATGCCGACGGCCTTCGTTGGAAAAATCCACCTGTAATTCGTGATCGACATAACCGACGTCTTTATCCGGTCCATTACCTTTGATCTGCTTGACCGGATAGATTCGGTATCCACCATCACAGGTATAAAAGGAACCATTTTCATCTTTTCTGGGCCCCCAAATCACTCCCCGAAGAATGCCCCGGTCCATTTCAAAATCCTGCGCAGCAATACAGTAATAATGATCTGCGTCATTCAGGGGAGAAAGCCCGGTCAGATCCTGTAATTCCTCCGGAATATTTTGATTTCTCTGAAAAAATCGTGGGTCAGCATCCGCCGGATCCACATCCCCGTATGCATCCACCCAGGTTTGGTAAAAATCGGGGGTAACAGCGGGACCATCGGTACCGTCTGCGCTGGGAAATTCCGGTCGCGGAAACCAGGATCCTGCTACGGACCAATACGCCCAGCGACTGTGCTCTCTTTCTAATACGCCACGCATATCCAGCGCAAAAATCAACTCCGGATTATCGTGGTTGTCATCGTTGAACAAGGCAAAATACTCCGGTGAAAATGAAAATTGCCCCGAGTTGATGATCTGATCGGTGTACTGGATTACCCTGGACATATCCTGGGACGTAAAATCAGGTGTTCCATAGGGATCCCGATACACGGGGGCATTCAGGTACAACCGTGCCAAAAAACCCTGTACTGCTGCCTGCGTAAGCCGTCCTGGTCCCCGAGTGGTATTGATGACATCCACGACGGACAACAACTCACTCTCAATGTATTCAATCGCTTCCTGCCCCCGTAAAACCTCAGAAAGTTCATTGGAATTTTCTTTTTTAAATACCAGTCCCCAGCTATCGAGCATCAGCATATTAAGGTAAGCCCGCAAGGCGATCATTTCATATAGCGCTCCCCGGGCCTCGGTATTGCCATCATCAGCGAGGGGGCGGAGTACCTCAATGGCTGTCAGGGCCCTCGAAATATTCCGGGCCACTTCATTCCACCCACTCCGAACCAAATCGTTTCCCGGCGAAATGTTGTGGGTATGAGCCTCCAGGAATTTCCCCCCGTCAAACCAATCCACCCCGCCCCGGTAGGGCAAAATGGCCTCATCCGCAGCTATCAATTGTAAACCGTAATAATTCGTATGCCGCCACGTCCAGATAACCTGTCCGTAGGCCGGTGCGATAGCTCCACTAATCAGTTCCGCCTGTCCGCTGCCCTGAAGCGATTCATCGAGTACATCCTCGGCCAGATCCGTGCAGCCCCACAGAAAACCGATCATCATACCGGCGATTATGGCATGGTTTATATTTTTCATGGTTTCTTATTTTTTAAATTAAAAGGTGACATTGAGGCTAAGCACAAAAGTTCTCGGTTTGGGATAATTGTAGTAATCGATTCCAAACGTCTGAATTCCATCAATCGACAAATTGGAATTGATTTCAGGATCAAATCCGCTGTAGTCGGTCAACACAAATAGATTCTGACCGGTAAGCGCCAGGCGCAAATTCTTGACAATCCCGGTTCGGGCTAAAATCTCCGGATTGAGATTGTACCCAAAGGTCATATTATTTAACCTCAAAAAAGCCCCATTTTCGAGATACCGTGTAGACACCTCATTTGAATTGGTGAAGTCTTCATTCGGGTACTGGACCGCCAGATCAGTGGTATTGAAATTGGACGCTAACAGACCTTTCGTAAACAGAGACATCGCCGTATGATTGTAAATGTGATTCCCCGACACTCCGTTAAAATTCACGCCGAGGTCAAACTGATTGTATTGTAAATTGAGGTGGAATGCATAGAGCAAATCAGGCAGTGCCGTACCCACCACCAAACGATTATCGGACAGGACGCTCAGGCCATCTTCACCTATCCCCATAAATGTTTTCATGTAAAATGCTCCGATGGGCTCCCCGTTGATGTTTCCGTTGATCGTGGCCCCGGTTTGTCCGGCGCCCTGTGCCGCACCCGTTGTCAACACCTTGTAGGGGGATTCTTTAACCGTATTACCAGTGTATGAGATATTCCCGCCGACATTATAGGAAAATGACCTGCCAGGATCGGATTGATAATCGAGCGCCAATTCAATTCCGCTATTTTGTATCTCCATATCGGGGATATTGGTCCAATATCGGTTGGTCGGTTGGATGGGATCGGTTGGGGTAACCTCCAGCAAAATATTTCCCGATACTTTATTGAAATAATCAATCGTTCCCGAAAGTCGGCTATCCAGAAAACCAAAATCCAAACCAATGTTGTATTGCGTAGACACTTCCCATTGAATATCGGGATTCGCCAGGCGGGTAAAAATGGTGCCATAGGGATAATCCTCAATGGTGGATTCTGTCCCTTTGATGGGGTACGTGTCGTTGTTGTCCTTGCTATCTGTATAACTAAGCTTTGTAATTTTAGAAGGAATTTCCTGGTTACCGGTTTGTCCCCAACTCGCTCTGAGTTTTAAATTGCTCAGGCTACTCCACGAATTTAGAAAATCTTCGTTCACGATATTCCAGCCCAGCGCTACGGAAGGAAAAATACCGTATTTGTTATTATCACCAAATTTGGAGGAACCATCCGCCCTCAGTGTAGCGGTAACCATATAAGTGTCCATAAACCCATAATTGACTCTACCAAAGAACGATTGCAATTCATTTCGGATGGCGTAACTATTCAGGTTGGTGGGTGTGCTTACCCCGCTAATCTGATCCTGGTATTTGGGATCAATGCCATTATCTGAGAACCCCTCGAGGTCAAATGACTTTTGATGTACAAAAATACGCTGGTACGTATGCCCAGCCAGGAAAGTAAAGGATTGGTTGTTCCGGTCCCAATTGTAGGTAAGCGTATTTTCTACCGATGAATTGGAATTGGTAGTATAAATCGAACTCAGCGTTCCGTTGATCAAATCCTCGAGCAAAGGATAGGGTTTGAACTGGACATCCCGCTCATTGGTGGAATAATCCACGCCAAGATTGAGCCGATAAACCAGGCCCGTAAAAAATTCAAAGGAAGGGGCAATGTTCGCAAGTATACGGTGATTGACCAACTGGTCGCTGTACACTTGTTCCCGGGCGATGGGATTGAGTTTATTTTCGAGTAAGGTGGGTTGACCATTCGTGTACACAGGAGTGGTTGGATTGAGCAGAAGCATGTCCCCCACCATGGAACGAGAATCCGCTCGTTGGTTTTCGGTCCTGCTGGCGGCCACATTAAGTCCCACCCGCAATTTATCGTTCAATCCAATCTGAGACATATTAAAACGCCCCGAATATCTGGTCAGGTCATTGCCACGTAATATGCCTTCCTGATCATCCATCCCGATCGATGCATGGTATGTAAAATGATTGGCGCCGCCACTGAGGGCCAGGTTTACGTTGTTGGTCACAGCACGCCGGGAAAGTTCATTCTGCCAGTCAGTGTTGGAGCCTCCATCGTCGAGGGTTGCTCCTATAGCGTTAACCTGCCGGCGAAATTCATCTGCGCTGAAAACGGCGACTTTATTCGCCAGACTGGAAATTCCAGACGATAGGTTTACATCGATCATGGTACGTCCGGACTGACCTTTTTTCGTCGTAATGACGATAACCCCGTTTGCAGCACGAGCACCGTAAATAGCAGCAGCGGAGGCATCTTTCAGGACATCAATACTTTCGATATCCTGGGGATTGATAAAATTGAGGGGATTGGTAGGGATTCCATTTCCGGAGTTGTCCAGAGCGAAACCATCCACCACATACAGGGGAGTCGTTCCGGATCTCAAACTTCCGATTCCCCGAATGATGACATTCTGCTGGGAGCCAGGCTCACCACTAATATTGGTCACATTAACCCCGGCAACCTTACCCTGAAGCAACTGCCCGGGATTGGTCACTACCCCTTTGTTAAATGATTCGCTTTTCAGAGAGGAGATCGATCCCGTAACGTCCCTGCGTCGTTGGGTTCCGTATCCCACTACCACGACTTCATCGAGCAGTGCCACATCACTTGACAAAGTCACGGTGAGTTGGGTCTGGCCCTCGACAGGGACCTCAAGAGTTTCATAGCCGATATACGAAAAAATTAATACGGCATCAGCGGCAACATTGCTGAGTGTAAAATAACCCTCCACATCCGTGGAAGTACCCAGATCAGAGTCTTTGACGAGAACGTTCACTCCGATAAGTGGTTGGCCTGATTCATCAATTACCCTACCACTGACCTCGAGGAGAATGTAATCAGCATTGCGGACTTGCGGGAAGTGTGTCCGCAAAAGATGGTCTGGACTATCGGCTAAGGTCGGAGAGCAGAGAGCCATCAGGCTTAGTGCGTAAATTAGTTTGTAAGTATACATTAAATTACCATTTTCAAATTTGTTTAGAATCAACCACAACCCAAAAGTTTCTCCCAATGAAAAAGTGCACGCTGTTTTTACTCACTGAGCCTCGTTAATTAGTCCGATTATTAAAGGAGCATTCCCATTCCCGGATTATTTACTTCCCCTACTCACCTTCGTCAAAACCTGTTTCTGGAATGACTTCCATTCCAGAACAGACCTAATGAAAGCAACATTTCTTAATTGAAAGTTTAACCTCAATCACACCTGCAAATTTACCTTAAGAAAATGACATCACCTAATTTTTTACAAACATGCACCATGTATTAATATGTTTTTAATCTTAATTTAATGCAAACTGGCTGGTGGATGGTGGATGGTGGCTATTGGCTATTGGATGGTGGCTGTTGGCTGTTGGCTATTGGCTATTCAATGTCGTTTAGTTAAGGAAATAGTCTTACATTTACAGGGTATATAGGGGA
>CALGAA010000378.1 GCA_937952445.1 uncultured Bacteroidota bacterium
GCGCTGATGCAGAGGGGGCACGTTAATCCTGGCAGGAGTGGTACGCTTCTGGCAGGGGATCAAGGGAAATGGCCTGGGTGGCATAATAAAATATTAACCCACATTCCGCATTCGGGGAAAGAGGGCTACTTAACCCTTAATAATACTACATCATATGCATTTCTTAGGAATATGAGTTAGGGCAACGCAAATGCTACGAACGCATCACCGCTTTCCACGCCGAGTTTGTCGCCGCCGCAGGCGATGACCACATACTGACGCCCGTCGATCATATAGGTGGCCGGGGTGGCAAATCCCGCGGCCGGCAATTCCACCTCCCACAACAACCGGCCGGTGGATTTTTCAAACGCGCGAAATTTCCGGTCGCTCGTCGCCGCAATGAATAGCAGCCCCCCTGCCGTAGCCAGCGGACCGCCATAATTTTCGGTTCCCGTGTCTTCGATATCCATATCCCTGTACGCGTCGAGATGTCCGAGCGGTCGCTGCCAAAGATGCTCTCCCGATCCGAGATCGATCGCGGTCAGCAACCCCCACGGCGGTGAAATCCCCGGATTCCCCCGGGAGTCCAGAAACTTGCGGTACCCGTCAAATTTCCAGGGCTGAACCCCACCTCGGGTCCGGTCGTCGATCACCAGTTCATTGTCCAGCCCGGCGAGATACCTAACGATGGAATTCACCTCGTGATCCGACAACCCGGGAAAGCCCACCATCCGCCCCCGGCCATTTTCGATCACCGCAACCATCTCCGCATGGCTGAGCCTTTCTCCGATCCCCGTCAACGCCGGATACCCACTTTCCGGAAGACCCATCCGGTCCTGGCCGTGACACACCACGCAATTTTCTTCGTACAATTTCCGGCCAAGATCCACATAGCGTTTTTCATTTGCGGCCTCGTTGCGGCTCATCGTGAACAACCACGCCATTTCGTTGGAATTGACATACAGCACCCCCTCCGGATCCACCGCCGTCCCGCCCCATTCCGCCCCGCCGTCGCAGCCGGGGAACAACAACGTCGGGGATTCGCCCAGCGGGACGAAATGCCCCTTTATCGCCTGGCGAAAAACCATTCGCAACGAATCCTGATCCGACGAATACGGATTGATATCGGCTTCGGTCAGAGATTGACGGCTAAATGGCCGGGGCCGGGTCGGATACCGCTGCACCGGCCACGCCCGCTCCTCTTCCAGAGGCGAAGGCGGCACCTCAAATTCCTCGATCGGGTACAACGACTCGCCCGTTTCGCGGTCAAAAACATAGACGTGCCCCGTTTTGGTCGTCTGGGTGACCACATCGCGCCGTCTTCCCTGGTGATGGATCGTGGATAATGCGGGCGGAGACGGCAAATCGCGGTCCCAGAGGTCATGATGGACGATTTGAAAATGCCATCGCCGTTCTCCCGTCCGGGCATCCAGGGCCAGCAAGGTGTTCGCGAACAGATTCTCCCCCTCGCGGTTGCCCCCGAAAAAATCCGGCGCGGCGGAACCCGTGGGGACAAACACCATCCCGCGTTCGGTGTCGACCGCCATCCCGGCCCAACTATTTGCACCGCCGACGATGCCTTCCGCATGGGCTTCTTCCGGCCAGGTTTCGTGCCCAAATTCGCCCGGTTTGGGGATCGTCCGGAATTTCCAGACCAGATGGCCCGTGACCACATCAAAAGCCTGGATATAGCCCGGAGCGGCGCCCGCTCCCTCGCTCAACGCCAGCGGCATGATAATCAGGTTTTCAAATATCGCCCCCGGCGTGCGCGACACCACGTATTTATCCGACACGTCCCCCTCCAGACCCGTTTTCAGGCTCACCCGCCCCGAATCGCCAAAGGTCGGAATCGGTTGTCCGCTCTCCGCATCGAGGGCGTACAGCCATTCGCGGTAGGTCGTCAGGATGCGCGCATCCTCCCCGGACCGCCAGTACGACACGCCCCGGTTGCGCAGAATGTTTTTCTCCTCCGAGGGTGCAAATCGCCACAACAGTTCACCGGTGGCGGCGTCCAGCGCAATCGCTTCCTTGGTCGCCGTCAGGCCGTACATCACCCCATCGACGATCAGCGGATTACATTCCATTTCGCCTGAATCTCCGGTGTGAAATGTCCAGGCGGGTTGGAGCAAATGGACATTGGCCGTATCGATCTGACCGAGATCGGAATAAATGGTCCGGTGGGCATGTCCCAGGTATTCGGGCCAGTCGCGCTGACCGGAACGGTCGGGGGTCTGGCAGGCCGTCAGCCAGATGAGGAACAGGAAGGCTGCTGGACGCCCCATAAGAGGGTTGGTTGCCATGGTCAGTTCGGTTCGATTTAAAGATCAGTAGGCTGCAATACCGTACAGCGGTGCTGCTTCATCCAATTTCGGGATAAATTATTTAAATTCAAACCGTAGGACCGAAATATTTCGAATCGAATGGATTCGGCCTTATTTGCACTACTTTACTGCCGGATAAACGTCTGGACGTTACCCGGGAAGGGTACGGTATTTCCACCGGTTTCGGTTTTCGTACTTCCCAGTCCGCCTTCCGGGGTGGGTGCGATGGCGTTGATGTAGGGATCGGTCTGGACGATCTCAACGTTGAGCACGTAATTATCCACGGCTTTCATGATTCCGTCAAAAGTGGCCGCTACGGGGGCGGTCTGATTGAGGGTCAGCGTCCAGATTCCGTCGATTCCCGAATCGGAGATCACGTAATTCCCGGAGGTTGTCACGGGTGTACCGCCGGTATTGACGATGGTCATGGTATAGGTTTTGCTTGCGCTGAAATTAGCGGTAATCGATTGGGCGTCGAACAGTTCTTTCCACACTTGTGAGAGGTTTTCGCCGTCGGATTTCCAGCTTCCTTCGAAGAATTCATCGCAGAGGGGGCAGTCTCCTCCGCAGTCGATGGTGTATTCCCGGTCACCGAGGACCCCGTCGGAACAGCTTTCCCCGCCGGTTCCTTCCTGGCAGGAGATGTTGAGCAAGTACAACAACGAGCATAGGGTTATAATTCGATACATGTTTGATATGTTTAATATGAAAAAGTGCGCTAATATAGGAAAAACGAATAGAAGTTTGGGAATAGTGTTTTTAGCGGCA
The DNA here is from genome assembly GCA_937952445.1 of uncultured Bacteroidota bacterium. GTDB lineage: Bacteria > Bacteroidota > Bacteroidia > Chitinophagales > Saprospiraceae > Membranihabitans. The sequence continues at coordinate 3,069 of CALGAA010000378.1, forward strand.
GAAGTAAAAATGAGGAGGGGTTCCGGCAGAAGTATGAGAGCCGTATGCTCGGTCTGATATTA
>CALGAA010000379.1 GCA_937952445.1 uncultured Bacteroidota bacterium
AATTGTTCGACCTATTGTGAAATGGGAATCGATGTCCGGTGGTACGCCCAAAGGGGCCAGGATGTTGTCCGTGCTGGTTGCGTAGGCTGTGGTATATGCGCAGCGGTCTGTCCCCGGGGCGTCCTTCGACTTGAGAATAAAAAAGACATCACCGGCCGGGCAAAAAGATTGCGCGCCGAGGTAGTGACTTCCGATGTGTATTATGAGGAGTAGATGTATCCGATGACCTTCAATGGATTTTGTCCTTGATAAACTGGATGAAGTCGGGTTCGAGCTTCGGTCGGTCCAATCCGTTCTTGATGACGGATCTGAATTGTTTTTCTTTTTCTAATGCCTGGTTGAGCTGTGGGTTGACCTGGATTTGGTGGAGGAATTCTTCTCTTTGGACCGGATCCAAAGCATTGTCTAAATACAGTGAAATCTGTTCCTGAATACGATTGCTGTTCAATTTACCATTATCCATTATATTTTATTTTATATACACAGGTTAAACCATAATAATATTTACTCTTCTTCACTTCGATCCTGCGAATCTGCCCGGGAAGACCGGTTGCTGATTCTCTTCCCTCTTTTGTCCTCGTATCCCATCCTGCGGGCGTAGCTCGCCAGCTTTTCCTTGAGCATATTTCGTGCTCGGTAAAGCCTGGATCGAACTGTTCCGATGGGGATATCAATTATTTTCGCGATTTCCTCGTAGGTAAAATCCTCGACATCACACAATAAAATGACCGCTCTAAAATCTACCGGCAAAGAATTAACCGCCGATGTCACTTCATCACCAATCAAATTATCAAAAAGCTCTTCACGCAAATCCATAAAATCTACGGAAGCCTGATCTTCTCTATCCTGATAACCGATATAATCTTCGTAATCAACCTGCGCCGGTCGACGTACTTTCTTCCGGTATTGATTGATATAGGCGTTCTTCAAAATCTTGAACAACCAGGCCTTGGCATTAGTTCCAGGTTTGTAAGAATCTAATGCACGGTACGCTTTTAAAAAAGTTTCCTGGACAAGATCCTTGGCGTCATCTTCGTGAAAAGTCAAATGGTAGGCAAAGGTATGGAGCGCGTCAATATTGGGTAATAATTCCCGCTCAAATATATCTTCCTTTTCCCTATTGGTCAATTTGGACATCAAATTCGATTGATTTTAAAACGTGAATATAAAAAAGATTCATCGGAATGGACAAAGATTATATCCCTGACGTTCGTGATTTATCAAACGCTCTTCATTCAGGGTGGATTGCTGTCACATTCGGGAAACCGAACTTTTTTGCCAAATAGGGTATGGCTCGCCCCCGGCGGCCGTCTGCGGGAAAAAAACGCAGCTCATAAAAATTGGACAGGAAGAGACCCACATTAAAAAAGGAAGCCGGAACATCCCTAAAGAGTCCGGCAAACCTATCTTTTTGTTAATTGGTAGCGTAAATATAGAAAAGCGTTTCAACTTTTATGCAGCTTCTCCCAATTTTTTGATTTTTGATTTATCAAACTCCCTCTCAGCGTAAGATTTATCGATCACCAGTCGATCCACGCCGCTTTGGGACGGCAATTCATACATGGCATCAGTGATGATCGCTTCACAAATTGAGCGCAATCCGCGAGCACCAAGCTTGTACTCCAGTGCTTTTTCAGCGATAAAATTAATCGCTCCATCGGTGACATGGAGTTCGATGCCCTCGAGTTCGAACAACTTTTTGTATTGCTTAATCAGGGCATTTTTGGGTTTGCTCAGGATTTCCACCAGTGCATCTTTATCGAGGGGATCGAGGAATGTCAATACCGGTATCCGGCCCAAAAGTTCCGGAATCAACCCAAACTGCTTCAGGTCGTGGTGATTCACATACTCGAGCAAATTATCCTCGTTGTGCTCGTATTGCTCTTTCGATTTATACCCTATTACCGAAGTATTCAACCGGCGGGATATGATTTTCTCAATTCCGTCAAATGCTCCCCCACATATAAAAAGAATTTTCTCCGTGTTGATCGTAATCATTCGCTGCTCCGGGTGCTTTCGCCCTCCGTAAGGGGGAACATTGACTTCGGAACCTTCCAAAAGCTTGAGTAACCCTTGTTGAACGCCTTCACCGGACACGTCCCGGGTAATGGATGGATTATCGTTTTTCCGGGCAATTTTATCCAGTTCGTCGATGTATACGATCCCTTTCTCTGCAGCTTCTACGTCGTAATCACACACCTGAAGCAATCGCGAGAGAATGCTTTCCACGTCTTCGCCCACGTATCCTGATTCGGTAAATACCGTCGCGTCCACGATGGTGAAAGGAACGTTGAGCAGTTTGGCTATGGTTTTGGCCATGAGAGTCTTCCCTGTCCCCGTGCGTCCCACAAAAAGAATGTTGCTTTTTTCGATTTCGATGTCATCCTTGCTGATCATCTTTTGAGAAATACGCTTATAGTGGTTGTACACCGCGACAGACAAATACTTTTTGGCACTGTCCTGCCCGATCACATAATCATCCAAAAAAGATTTAATGGATTTGGGCGTCATACCTTTAGGCAATTGGCCGTACGTTTTGGTGCTACTGCTTTTTTTCTTATTCTCCAATTCGGAATGTATAATGTCATGCGCCTGCTCTACACACAATTCACAGATATGTCCGTTGATACCGGCAATGAGCACCAGGGCATCTTTCTTAGTCCTTCCGCAAAATGAACACTTTACATGATCTTCCATTCTTCCCTTTTAAGATTTATGAATTCACCAGATTACAGCGCGATGCTGATTTCCTTACGGATTTTGTTTTGAACGCTCCAACACTTCATCCACCAGTCCGTATTCTTTCGCCTGATGTGCGGTCATCCAATTGTCTCTGTCGCTATCCTGCTCAATTTGTTCAAAAGTCTTCTCGGTATGTTCCGCCAGGATGGTGTACAATTCCTCACGAAGTTGCTTGATGAGGTTGTAGGAAATCTCCATATCTGAAAACTGGCCCTGCATTCCGCCGGAGGGCTGGTGTATCATAACCCGGCTATGGGGCAAACATGTTCTTTTCCCTTTGTTCCCTGCAGCAAGCAAAACCGCGCTCATAGACGCTGCAAGACCTGTACAAATGGTGGCGATATCCGGGCTGACGTATTGCATCGTATCGTATATTCCCATGCCATCGATCACAGATCCGCCGGGGCTATTGATAAACAGTTGAATATCTCTTTTGGCATCCGTGCTTTCCAGGAAAAGTAATTGGGCCTGAACCACATTGGAAACATAGTCGTTTACGGGCACACCAAGAAAAATAATCCGGTCCATCATCAAACGGGAAAAAACGTCCATACCGACGATATTCATTTTCCGTTCTTCGATTACCTGGGGGGTAAATCCATGAATGTTTGGGACCAAAGCTCCCAGTGTTTTGTCAAGGTGGGCCGAATTTATGCCCTGATCTTTAATTGCAAATTTCTTAAATTCTTCTCCGTAATTCATCGGTCTAATTTTAATGGGTAAAAAT
>CALGAA010000380.1 GCA_937952445.1 uncultured Bacteroidota bacterium
GAGAGTGGAAGAAGTCAAAAATTAATAATTAGGACAATCGTTATGGATTATACTTAAGGGAAATTGGGAGAAATAAAAAAATTGTATTTTGTATGGTGATTCCCAATGATCGAATTCGATTTCAGTAAAATGGGATGAAAGATTTGATTACCTTACATAGTCCAAAACGTTGGAGCTCTTTAATTTTGAAAAATTAATTGCCTGGCAAAAATCGGTCGAATTTTATCAGCTGGTTATTGAAAATACCGAAGCATTTGCTTCGCAAAGTGGGCATTTCAGAATTAAAGAACAACTTGAATCAGCTACATTTTCTATTGCTTTGAATATTGCTGAAGGCGCTGGAAGAAGTTCAGATCAGGATTTTGTACGGTTTTTATATTACGCCCGAGGCTCACTGTATGAGACTGTTACTTTACTTATTCTGCTAAATAAAAATGGTCATTTAGATGATGAAGCCCTGGCTCTCCTAAGAGAAAAAGCCCAGGAATTAGCTAAAATTTTAAATGGACTTATCTCATCAAAAAAGAATTGAGAGCGCTCACACCCACACCCACACCTACACTCACACTTCTAAGCTCTAAGTTCTAAGCTCTAAAATCTAAACTCTATCTTGAAAATTCTCGTAACTGGTGGTGCAGGCTATATCGGGACCTCGCTGGTCGACAAGCTCAATACGAATCCTTTTGTAGAGAAAGTGATCGTATTTGATAATATGTCCCAGAATAATATTCGGTTCTTTTTCGGGAACATCAATCTCGGAAAAGTACAGTTTGTGCATGGGGATATTCTCAACCACATCGCACTGAAAAAAGTGCTGAAAGACATCGATGTGGTGTATCACCTGGCCGGGGTGGTCAAATCGCCGTATAGTATGGAGGACAGTCTAAAGTACGAACAAATTAATCAATGGGGCACGGCTAACCTGATTCACTGTCTGGAAAGCATAGACTCGGTCCAAAAATTTGTGTTCGTGAGCTCGGCCTCGGTGTACGGATTCCAGACCATGGAAAATGAATTGCTGGAGGTGAATCCGATGAATACCTACGGAAGATCCAAACGGGAGGCGGAAAAATTTGTGGAATTGCTCGAAGATCAGATGCAGGTGGATATCCTGCGGGTGGCCAACGTGTTTGGGTACAACCGAACCGTGCGGCACGATTCGGTTATCAACCGGTTTATATTTGAAGCGCTGTGTTATGGCCAAATCCAGATTTTTGGCACCGGCAATCAGGTGAGGCCTTTCGTGCATATCCGCCATTTGATCGATATCCTCAACGATTTACTGGAACCCATACAAGATCATCCGGGATTGAAGGTGCAGAATGTCCTCCAGTTTAACCGGAGCGTCAATCAGATCCGGGACATTATAAAGAATGAAATTAATCACCTCGATTATATATATGTTAATCAGGGTCACGAGGCACCGAGCCTCGAAATCCTTGACGAGGAATTGCTGCCCGAGGAAGAGATTCAGAATTTGTTGAAAAAAGAAATACAAATCTTTCGCAATCGGTTTGTACTCAGTTGATTGCGAAAGGGACGGGTTTGAGTTTGTGTTTGCCTGCTCCTGCCTGACCTTCTGCGGAAGTTCGGGATCTGTCGCCTGACAGCAGCACCCACCGGGATGGAGAAACGATGTACCCGGAAAACACTGCCGGTCGCAGGTAATTGCAGTCACTAAGCAAGACCCCTGCTTCCTTATAAAGTCTACGAACTAAACTCCAGGCACTATCTGCAATTTTTACAAATCACAAAATTTTAAATGAAAAAAATAGGAGTAATCGGATTAGGCTACGTTGGCCTTCCCCTGGCCGTCGAATTCGCTAAAAGTCGACCGGTAGTGGGATTTGATATCAATACCGAACGATGCAATGAGATTAGAAATGGCCACGATTCGACCCTGGAAGTCGAAGATGAGCTTCTCCAATCGGTGCTGGCGGATAAAGATTCCAAAACCGGGCTGGTCGTCACCACTTCACCGGAAGCTCTGGTTCCGTGCCAAATTTACATCATCACCGTCCCGACGCCGGTCGATGACAACAATCAGCCGGACCTTGGCCCCATGCGGCTGGCGTCCAAACTGATCGGAAAATACCTCAGCAAAGGGGACATCGTGATTTACGAATCGACCGTCTATCCGGGTGCCACCGAGGAGATATGCGTTCCAATCCTGGAAGCGGAATCGGGATTGGTGTTCAACGAGGACTTTTTCGTAGGGTATAGCCCGGAACGGATCAATCCCGGGGATAAAGAGCGGACGCTCACCAAAATCACCAAGGTCACTTCCGGCTCGACGCCGGAAGCTGCAGATGAAATCGATGAATTGTATTGTTCGATCATCACCGCCGGAACCTTCAAGGCTGCTTCGATCCGCGTCGCCGAAGCGGCCAAGGTCATCGAAAACTGCCAGCGGGATATCAACATCGCCTTTGTCAACGAACTGGCGAAAATTTTTAACCGGATGGGCATCGATACGCTCGATGTGCTCGAAGCTGCAGGCACCAAATGGAACTTCCTGCCCTTCCGGCCCGGATTGGTGGGTGGCCATTGCATCGGTGTCGACCCGTATTACCTGGCGCTCAAAGCACAACAAGTGGGTTACCATCCCGAAATGATCCTGGCCGGGCGCCGGATCAACGATGGAATGGGGAATTATGTGGCCCAGGAAGTGATCAAACTGATGGTCAAGGAAGACATCACCCTGCGGAACGGCCGGGTACTTCTTCTGGGGATCACGTTTAAGGAAAATTGCCCGGACATCCGAAACACCCGCGTGATTGACATTTATCACGAACTTGAAGAATACGAACTCGATATCGATATATACGATCCCTGGGCAAACCCAGCTCAGGTCAAGCGCGAGCTCAACGTTGATATTTTGACCGAAGCGCCGGACACGAAAGATTATAATGCCGTCCTGCTTTGCGTTTCTCACGATCAGTTTAAATCCCTGTGCCCCAAGTCCAGGCCCAACGGCCAGGTATGGTACGACGTGAAGGGATTCTGGAATCGCGAAGAGAACATCAAAAGACTGTAAGCATGCATATCTTACTCACGGGCGGCGCGGGTTTTATAGGTTCCCATCTTCTGCGGGCTTTTATCGAGCATCCAGAGATCGACGGGATCACGGTAGTGGATAACCTGATCACCGGTTCCAGGGTCAATATCGATGAAGTCCTGGATCATCCGCAGGTCAGATTCGTCCAGGGCGATCTCCGCGACTACGATCTGTGCCGGGAATTGTGCCGGGGGGCGACCGCGGTTTGCCATCAGGCCGCACTGGGATCGGTACCACGGTCCATCGACGATCCGATCCATACCAATTCGCACAACATCGACGGGACGCTCCATATTTTTGAAGCCGCCCGCCATTCGGGTATCAAACGCGTCGTATTTGCCAGCAGTTCGTCGGTGTACGGGGATCATCCCGGATTGCCCAAGGTAGAACATCAGATGGGGAAACCGCTGTCACCGTACGCCATTACCAAAACGGTCAATGAGTTGTATGCCGAAAATTTTGGCCGCCTGTATGATATGGAACTGATCGGACTGCGGTATTTCAATATTTTCGGGCCGCGCCAGAGCCCCAAAGGCCCTTATGCAGCGGTGATCCCACTGTTCATCCAGGCTGCGCTGGACGGCAAATCCCCTGTGATCAACGGCGACGGAAGTTTTAGCCGCGATTTCACCTACGTGGACAACGCTGTGGACGCTAATCTCAAAGCGCTGTTGACGACCGACCCAAAGGCGGTGAATCAAAATTATAACATCGCCTGTGGAGAACGGACAACGCTAACCCAACTTTGGGAAACGGTGGCGTCGATCTGGGAGGCAGACACAGAAGCGGTGTACGGTCCTGAACGGGAAGGCGACATTCCACATTCATTGGCGGATATTTCCAAAGCCCGGAATTTGCTGGACTACACGCCGTCGGTCGGGCTGCGGGAAGGATTGGAAAAATTGAGGGGATATATGACTAGCCATCGGGGGAAAAATTCCCATTTGACCAACGGATGATTTTTGATAGTAAAAGGGCATCTCGTTGACTTCTTCAACAATGCTCCACACGGCAGGTTAATATTATCCACCCGGGGAGATCCAGGGAAGAACATTCCAAAAATCGAAATAGAAATAAAGTAAATGAATATTGCAGTTGTAGGAACCGGTTACGTCGGTCTGGTCACAGGCACGTGCCTGGCTGAAACCGGCAACCACGTGGTTTGCATCGATGTAGATGAGGCCAAAGTTCAGCGAATGAAACAGGGCGAAGTTCCGATTTACGAACCTGGTCTAAAGACTTTATTCGACCGGAATACGCGGCAGGGGAGATTGACGTTTACCACTTCGCTGGCGGAGGGCACGAAGGATGCGGAAGTGGTCTTTTTCGCGCTCCCGACCCCACCCAATGAGGACGGATCAGCGGATTTGTCGTACGTACTCCGGGTAGCGGAAGATTTGTCCGAACTGATCGACCGATATACCGTGATCGTGGGAAAAAGTACGGTCCCCGTCGGCACGGCGGATCAGGTGGAGGCGGTTCTGGGTAAAAAGGTTGACCCGGCTTTGTTTGATGTGGTTTCCAATCCCGAATTTTTACGCGAAGGGGTGGCGGTCGATGATTTTCTCAAACCCGAGCGGGTCATCATCGGTACGGAATCCCCGCGTGCCCGGGAAATCATGGAACGATTGTACAAGCCTTTTGTCCGGCAGGGAAATCCGATCTATTTTATGGATGTCCGGTCGGCGGAAATGACCAAATACGCCGCGAACAGTTTTCTGGCCACCAAGATTACGTTTATGAACGAAATGGCCAATTTATGTGAGCGATTGGGGGCCAACATCGACCAGGTGCGGATTGGCATCGGATCAGATTCCCGGATCGGCAAGCGGTTTTTGTTTCCGGGCGTAGGGTACGGCGGATCCTGCTTTCCCAAGGACGTGAAAGCGTTGATCCGAATCGGGGAAGAAAACGACTACGATCTACGCATCCTTCAGTCGGTGGACATGGTCAACGATAAACAAAAGATCATCCTCGCGGAGAAAATGGTCCGTCATTTTGGCGAGGATCTCAGCGGGAAAACCATCGGTATTTGGGGCCTTTCCTTCAAGCCCAACACCGATGATATCCGGGAAGCGCCTTCCCTGTACATTTTGGAGGAATTACTCCGGCGTGGGGCGGCGATCAAAGCCTACGATCCCGAGGCCATGGACAACATCCGGCAGCATTTTGGGGATCGGATCACGTTGGTAGAGGATGCGTACGAAGCGTTGATCGATGTGGATGCCTTGGCCATCATTACCGAATGGAGTGTTTTCCGTACGCCCAATTTTGAAGTGATGAAGTCTTTGATGAAGGAGCCGGTCATTTTTGACGGTCGAAATTTATATGAGGTGGATTATATGGAGAAGAAGGGGTTTTATTACGAGAGCATAGGTCGTAAAGCGGTCCGGTAGAAGGGGCGTTGCCCTTCTAATGGATGGCTTTGCGACCGTTTGGGTGGCGGAGCGGAGCGCCGCCACGTTTGGGTCCGGGCGCTGGGGCGCCCAGGACGTTTGGGGCCCTATCGGCCGTTGGTTTTACGCAGTGGGTGGCGGAAACCGCAGTGGGGTGATAGGTTCGAAAGTCCGGGGTAATGTTTAAGGCATGGGAGGTTATGCAGAGCGTGATATCGAATGGATATAGACGTGTAGTGGTCCAATAGAATGTAGTTGATCAATAGTAAAGAGATACAAACGTGAAGGAGCTCGGGCTCCTTCACCAAACGGCCGACAGGCCACCAAACGTGCCAGAGCATTGCTCCGGCCAAACGGAGCAATGCTCTGGCACCCAAACGGTTGCTGGAGGCTCCGCCACCAGCAACCATGCGTATTTTAATCACAGGCGCCGCCGGATTTCTCGGCTCTCATCTCTGCGATCGCTTTATCCACGAAGGATACGAAGTGATCGGGATGGATAATATGTTGACAGGCTCCGCCTCCAACATCGAACATTTATTTCCACGGAAAAACTTTACGTTTTACCATCACGACGTGACCAAGTACGTCCACGTCCCCGGACCGGTCGACTATATATTGCATTTTGCCTCGCCGGCCAGTCCGATCGACTACCTCGAAATGCCGATCCATACGCTCAAAGTGGGGTCCCTGGGCACCCACCATTTGCTCGGACTGGCGCGGAACAAACAATCCGTGTTTATGATTGCATCTACCTCTGAGGTGTACGGCGATCCGCTCCAACATCCCCAAACCGAAGATTACTGGGGCAACGTGAACCCCATCGGACCCAGGGGGGTATACGACGAGGCCAAACGGTTTCAGGAATCGATGACCATGGCTTATCATCGCGTACACAACATCGATACACGAATCGTTCGGATTTTCAACACCTATGGAC
>CALGAA010000381.1 GCA_937952445.1 uncultured Bacteroidota bacterium
CACCGAGATCTACACTCTTTCCCTACACGACGCTCTTCCAATCTGTGGTAAATCCATCGACCGGAGTAGACGGCCGGGGTCTTGGTTCAAAATCGTGCCGGCCAAGAAAAAACATTCCCAGGATTACTTCACCTTCATCGAGCTCAAGCAAGTGGTTGAACGCTTCTACCGCGGGAGCACCGGTAGACCAGTACCCGCCCATTCCCAGGGAATCTGCGTAAATCCATATGTTTTGCACTGCCATTGCCGTGGATGCCATTTCTTCCCATTCCGGCACTCTTTCCCGTAGATCCCGCTGATATCCAATGAGAATCACCGCTTGGGATTGGTCCATTTTTTCTGCAATGCGAACCCCTTTTTCTGGCTTTGCCGTGTGATTTTCAATATAATCTTTGACCTGCCGGGTCATCTCTACTTTGGAATCTTTCATGATCACCCGAAAACGCCACGGTTCAGTTAATTTGTGCGTGGGGGCGAAGCGGGCCGCCTCGAGCAATCGACTGACTTCTTCCGGTGTTATTTCCTCATTATTAAATCTGTCGGGATATATTGCACGACGTTTTGCAATGACCTCGAGAGCCTGGTCGTTCATGATTTCAATGCGTTTTTCCATAAATATAATTTGATTCTATTTTAACAATGCGCCATCCGGTACGTCCGGATCCGTAGAGGCCAGGACAATGTCCCCATGTTCGTCCTCAAAGCCCACCAACAAAAACTCACTCATAAACGGACCGATTTGCTTCGGCTCAAAATTGGTTACCCCGATGATCGATCGACCGGGCAATTCTTCCGGCTGATAATGGACCGTTATTTGAGCGCTGGTTTTGAGAACTCCAACCTCCCTACCAAAATCAACCCATACTTTCAAGGAAGGTTTACGGGCCTCTGCAAACCGCTCTGCCCTTACGACCGTACCTTTTCGAAGGTGGACTTTTTCAAAATCAGACCATTGAATAATTTCTTTTCCCGACTTCATTCTTCAAAAATAGCCATCATATTCGGAGAATCATACTGGTCAAATCACAATTTCCTTCAGAAATACTCCGGTACTTTCAGATATTTCGAGAATCCCGGCTTATATTTGCAGCCAATTTTACAACAGCACTTCTTATGCCAAAGGATCAATCCATAAAATCAGTTCTTATCATCGGTAGCGGCCCCATCATCATCGGTCAGGCTTGTGAGTTTGATTATTCCGGCTCCCAAGCGTCTCGATCGCTGCGAGAGGAAGGGATCGAGGTCACCCTCATCAATTCCAATCCGGCGACGATCATGACCGACCCGGTTACTGCTGATCATATTTACCTGCTCCCCCTTACACCGGAGAGTATCGAAAAAATATTGCAAGAACGGCAGATTGATGCAGTATTGCCCACCATGGGTGGACAGACCGCACTCAACCTGGCTATTGAGGTTGGAAAACTGGGGATTTGGGATAAGTACAACGTACGTTTGATCGGGGTGGATCTCAACGCCATCGAAATCACCGAAAACCGGGAAGCTTTCCGCCAGTTGATGGTCGACATTGACATACCCGTTGCACCATCCCTCATTGCCAATAGTTTTCTGGAAGGAAAAGACGCTGCCCAAAAAATCGGCTATCCACTGGTCATCCGTCCTAGTTATACCCTCGGAGGGTCTGGTGGTGGCTTTGTCATGGATGAAAAGGATTTTGATGAAGCATTGCGACGCGGATTAAATGCCTCCCCTACACATGAAGTCCTCGTCGAAAAAGCTGTGCTGGGATGGAAAGAATTTGAGTTGGAATTGTTACGCGATCGCAACGATAACGTGGTTATTATTTGTACGGTAGAGAACCTGGATCCGATGGGCATCCACACCGGGGATAGTATCACGGTAGCTCCTGCGATGACCCTTTCCGATACGACCTTTCAGCGGATGCGCAATATGGCCATCAAAATGATGCGTTCCCTGGGTAATTTCTCCGGAGGATGCAACGTGCAGTTTGCCATAGATCCTGACACCGAAAATATTATCGCCATCGAGATCAACCCACGGGTTTCGCGTTCTTCTGCTCTTGCGAGTAAAGCGACCGGTTATCCTATCGCCAAGATTGCTGCGAAGCTGGCCATTGGCTATAGCCTGGATGAACTCAAAAACCAGGTAACCGGCAATACTTCAGCGTACTTTGAGCCGACACTGGATTATGTAATCGTCAAAATGCCCCGGTGGAATTTTAATAAATTTTATGGATCCAGTCACGAACTTGGCTTGCAGATGAAATCTGTAGGGGAAGTGATGGCGATCGGACGATCTTTTATTGAAGCGCTGCAAAAAGCATGTCAGGCTCAGGAAAACAACCGGATGGGTCTGGGCGGTGACAAAAAAGAATGGATTCGGACCGACGATATTCTCCATCGGCTCGAAAAACCTTCCGATGACCGGATTTACAGGGTCAAGGATGCACTACGATTGGGTGTTCCCATCAGTACCGTCCACCGACTGACCGGCATAGATCCCTGGTTTTTAAGAGAAATCAATAAGTTGGTCAAGCTCGAACAACGGCTGACCCATTACAATGTGGCGGAAGATATCGATGCGGATTTTATGCTCGAACTCAAACAGCACGGCTATTCAGATGCCCAAATTTCCTGGTTGATGCGATTGGACGAGGATGAAGTGACCCGGCACCGAAAGGAAAATCTCAAAATTCGACGCACCTACAAAGTCGTCGATACCTGCGCGGCTGAATTTGAAGCTCAGACTCCGTATTACTATTCCACCTTTGAACATGAGAACGAAAGCGTACCTTCTGAAAAGAAGAAAATAATTGTCCTGGGATCCGGACCCAACCGAATCGGGCAAGGGATCGAGTTTGATTATTGCTGTGTGCATGGCATATTGGCCATCAAAAATGCCGGATATGAAGCCATCATGGTCAACTGCAACCCTGAGACGGTGTCGACCGACTTCGACATCGCAGATAAGTTGTACTTCGAACCCGTTTTCTGGGAACACCTCGAAGAGATCATTGAGCTGGAAAAACCAGAAGGGGTAATCGTTCAATTGGGAGGACAAACGGCCTTGAAAATTGCCCAAAAACTATACGAAAAGGGAATCCCCACCATTGGCACGGATTACCTGTCGCTGGATCTGGCGGAGGACCGGGGTCGGTTTTCAGATATGCTCAAAGATATGGGAATACCCTACCCCGATTATGGGGTGGCCAATTCCGTGGATGAAGCCATAGAAATCGCCAACCGCGTCGGATACCCTGTTTTGGTTCGTCCATCGTACGTATTAGGTGGTCAGCGGATGCGGATTGTGATCAACGACCATGAGCTGGAACGACATGTACTGAGTATTTTCAAACATCTCCCGGACAATCGGGTTCTGATCGATCATTTTCTGCGTCGGGCGCACGAAGCGGAGATTGATGCGATCTGTGATGGGGAGGATGTTCATATCATGGGCGTGATGGAACACATTGAGCCTGCGGGGATTCATTCGGGGGATAGCAGCGCGGTTTTACCGCCCTATAGCCTCCCGCAGGAGAATATTGAAACGATGAAGCAATACACCAGGCAATTGGCTCTTGCTTTGAATACTGTCGGATTGATCAACGTTCAGTTTGCGATCAAAGACGATAAAGTTTACGTCATCGAAGCCAATCCGCGGGCGAGTCGGACTACCCCTTTTATAGCCAAAGCGTACGGCATACCTTATATCCAACTCGCCACCGAAGTCATGATGGGACTTAAAAAAGTAAAAGACTTCAAAGTCGAGAAAAATCTCGAAGGCTACGCCATCAAAATACCCATTTTCTCATTTGACAAATTTCCCAATGTCGATAAAAGCCTGGGTCCTGAAATGAAGTCTACTGGAGAAAAAATATATTTCATCAAGGATTTATCCGATCCTTATTTCCGGGAATTGGATAAAAGGCGTTCGATGTATCTGAGTATGTAACTCATATTCCATGAAATTAATATGAAAAGGGTTTTCACGATGGCGTGTAAACCCTTTTTTGTTCGGGAAACTTTCATTGATTGGCCTCCTTTCTGTATTGAATTGAGATTGAGGGAAAGGCATCTTTCACCTGGTTCCACACGGCCAGGCTACGGTGGACGGCACCTCGGAGGTGCCTTTCACCTCATTCCACCATGCCCTGGAAAAAACTTTGGAACTCTTCCCCGGCAAAGAACGCCCAATTCGCGCCCAACTCACGCCCGCACCGGAGCAGAGCGAGAATGAGAGATGAGAGCGATAAATACCCAGTATTTGAAATGTAGACTGCCAAGCACCAATTCGAAATCATCAGACATATGCAGTCCGTCAGGCATTTGCTACACAAACTCAAACACACATTCTAACTCACTCCCGTAAGCCCTTCACCTCATTCCACCATGCCCAGGAAAAACCATGGAAATTTTCCCCGGCAAAGAACGCCCAATTCGCGCCCAACTCACGCCCGCACCGGAGCAGA
>CALGAA010000382.1 GCA_937952445.1 uncultured Bacteroidota bacterium
CTGCAATGCGAAGGCCTTTTGTCTCTTCCACCGCCTTGGCGAATGCGTCCCAGAAGCGGCGTAGAACATCTATGAATACCGCGGAGCTATGCTCGACGTAGCTCGCCATTTCTTTCCGGTGGAGGTGGTAAAAAGGTACATCGATTACCTGTCTATGTACAAGTTCAATCGTCTTCATTTGCATTTATCCGATGACCAGGGTTGGAGGATTGAAATCAAATCCTGGCCGTTGTTAACCGAGATCGGAGGAAGTACCGAGGTCGGTGGGGGAGAAGGCGGCTTTTACACGCAGGAGGAATATCAGGAAATTGTGGAATATGCGCGCCTTCGGAATATAATGATAATCCCCGAAATCGATATGCCGGGACACACCAATGCGGCATTGGCCTCGTATCCGGAGCTGACCTGTGATGGTGAGGCGCCTGAATTGTATACGGGCATCGAAGTGGGATTTAGTACGCTTTGTACTTCCAAAGAGATTGTGTACGAATTTATAACGGATGTGATGGGTGAATTGGCGGCCATCACACCTGGTGATTACATTCACATCGGCGGTGACGAATCTCACGTGACTCCGCTGGAAGATTACATCCCCTTTGTGGAGCGAGTACAGGAAATCGTTCAGGCTACTGGTAAGAAGATCATTGGGTGGGATGAAATCGCTCATGCCCAGTTACTCCCCGGTACGGTCGTCCAATATTGGGAAAATGCGGACAATGCGGTTCGTGCGATAGAACAGGGTGCTCGTGTAATTATGGCGCCGGCGCGAAAAGCATATATTGACATGCAATACGATTCTACCTCGCGAATTGGGTTGCACTGGGCCGCTTATATCGAAGTGGATGATGCCTACAATTGGGACCCTGCTACCCTGGAAAATGAGATCGACCGGGAGGATATCATTGGGATAGAGGCAGCGCTTTGGTCTGAAACCATTACCAATATGGCAGATATTGATTATCTGGCATTTCCCCGGCTGCCCGGACATGCAGAGATTGGCTGGACTCCTTCTTCGATGCGGGATTGGGAAAACTATTCACATCGTCTGGCGGCGCAGCAGAAACGGTTTGATCTGATGGGGATCCGATATTATCCTTCTGACCGGGTGCCGTGGGTAAAGTAAAAGTGAGAACGTCGCCAGAGACCTTCGAATGAATTGGGATGCTGCGAAATTAGTACAAATCAGAGACCTGTTTTTTCCATCGATCAAATAAATACCCCTTTACTCAGGCGTTGCCATTGAATCGAAAAACAAATCATTAAAAATTTTATTTGTTAAATATTTGAGGAGCTTTTTCCTCTTTGATCTTTCGATTTTTTTCCATGTGTTTTTCCTGTGATGCTTATTGGGCTCAAAACAGAGATAAAGAATATAGGAGAATTATCTAATATTATTAAAATACTTATATGATAGTGGAACGACTTCAATGAAGCGTTGGATTATCACATTATCACAATTTCTCATGGTACTGTTTTTGTCTTTTTGGTACGTGCTGACCTACACAGGATCCCCCTTGGTGTAAGGCGCATAAAAGTGTACTAAACTAAAAGTATCAGACCATGAGATTTATGCTATTTTTTCTATTAATTTATTCCTGTCAGCTGGATAACGGATTCCAGGATCTGACCCCGGAAAATGACTTCAATTCCAGCTACTATTTTGACTCACCTGCCTTTACCAAAGCGTTGAAAAACATCGAAAAAACGGAATCAGATACCGTTTTTACCATCGATCGTCCGGAGTACCTTCTTCCTCCACCGCTTTATACCCTTGAATCGAGTTGGCAAAGCACAGATACGTTTGCTTTTGAAACCAGCGATTTCCAAAAAGTGCTCAATGTCATCGTTCAAACCGCTGAAGAGCTCAGCGTTGAAATCCAAAGTTCGGTCGTGTCGTCCAAGCTCGGGCAGATATCCCTGGATGGACAGTCAGCCTGGAGTGTCCCTGGGGAATATTACCTGGTACCGTACAATCTTCAAAACGGGAAGCGGATTTACATCCAAATTACAAGGACCAAAGTAAAAGGAGGCTTTTTAAGCTCCTGGTTATATACTGCGAATGGTCTTTGGATGATCGGAAAGAAACAACCAGCTCCAAACAAACATCTGGACGTATCCTAATCGGGTAGGAAGTACGGACGTCGAAGCGGGGTATGGCCGCTACGTGAGTCTGTGATACATGATCTTCCTCTCAGGATGCGAAAGAATCCTCATAATCCGGAATCGGAAATGAGGCCGGTTCCGGGTCAATTTTTTGGTTAAAAATTGGAAATTGGTTAAGATCTGTTCTGCATTGGCCGGGACAGATCTTTTTTATTGAGGCCCCAACGCTGAGATCAATCGAAATAATACTTCCAACCTGGAATTCGCCATATGCCTGTATCGGCGTGAACGTTTACCTGAATATATATAGATACGGTTCGATTAACGAGCTTTGTACAACTCCTCCGGTTGAAGGGATTAAAAGTTCGACGGGAATTCTTTCCCAATCTGTCCTATTTTATATTCTACCTTTTGCCGCAGCTCAACCTTGAATTGATCCAGTTTTTGCGCAATATTTGGGTCTGTCATGCCGAGCATGGACGCAGCAAGGATTCCTGCATTTCGTCCCCCGTTTAGGGCCACCGTAGCTACCGGTATACCAGCCGGCATCTGGAGAATCGACAAGACACTATCCCAGCCATCGATGCTATTGGAGGATTTGATCGGGACCCCGATGACAGGTAGCGTGGTCAGAGAAGCGATCATTCCGGGAAGGTGTGCTGCTCCTCCGGCCCCGGCGATGATGACTTTAATCCCCCGGTTGCGAGCAGACCTTGCATATTCAATCATTCGGTCGGGTGTACGGTGAGCTGATACGATGGTTAATTCGTAGGGTATTTCCAGATCATCCAAAAATTCTGCTGCCCCTCGCATAACGGGCAAATCCGAATCGGATCCCATTACAATACTGATTTCTGAATTCATGCTGAGATTATTTTAAATTTTGATTGGATGTGGGCCACTTTCTGTTCGATATTCTGTCGATCTGAGCCCGATACAGTAATATGCCCCATTTTGCGGAAAGGGCGGGTCTCTGGTTTGCCATAGAGATGGACGTGGACATTTTCCATGGCCATTATTTCGTGCATTCCCTCGTAGACCGGAGGACCAGTATGACCGGGTTCACCCAATACATTGAGCATAGCTGCAGGACGCAACAATGCGGTATTGCCGAGTGGAAAATTGAGTAAACCACGTAAATGCTGTTCAAACTGCGAGGTAACGGCGTATTCCAACGTATGGTGCCCGCTATTGTGTGGACGGGGAGCCACCTCATTGACCAGGATGGCATCGTCTTCGGTCCAAAAGAATTCGATCGCGAGTAAGCCACTGATGGAGAACGCCTCCATGGTTGCCCGGGCAATTTCCATCATTTTTTCATGAATATTGGATGGAATATCTGCAGGGGCATAAAGATACGCCAACATATTCTGGTCGTTGAAAACCATTTCAACCGGGTCATAAGTACGAATTTCGCCGCTTGCATTACGAGCCGTCAGAACTGCCAGTTCCTTGCGGATGGACACTTTCGATTCGACAATCGAGGGGCCTTCCAGCAAGTGATCGAGATCTTCCCGATCATTTACCAGGTGAACGCCCCGGCCATCATACCCTTCCCCCCGGGTTTTTTGAACGAACGGCATTTTTATTTTACCTGACTGAAGGGCGCTTAGAATGGCCTCTTTCGTGTCAAATCGGTCAAACGTTACGGTGGGCAAATGGTGCTGGCGATAAAACTGATTCTGAAGGTATTTATCCTTGATGATCTCCAGGGCCTGCGGAGATGGATGTATCTGGATCCCCATTTCCGACAACTCATGGAGCGCCTGAATATTGACGTGTTCAATTTCCACCCCTACAATGTCCTGTTCACGTCCAAATGCAAGTACATCTTCATAATTTCTAAAATCCCCTTTCACAAACTTCCAGGCGTTGATTCCACTGGGAAAATCAGGATCTTTGTCCAGTATGGATAGGGCTAAATTCCATTGGTTGGCAGTGTAATTGAGCATTTTACCCAACTGACCACCTCCAAGGATTCCCACACGGGCTTGTTCCATCTTCATATTTACGCTTATATTTACATTCCGGTATTGGGCTGGGAAGAACCCGCTACATTACCGGAAAAGCAAAAGTAATTAAACTTAAAAGATATGCGTAGCACAGCATTGCGAAATGCCAAAATTGTCAATGAAGGGCAGATTCTGGAGGGCGATATTCTCATCGTGGGAGATCAAATCGAACGAATCGGACGATTTGACCGATCAGCCGATGTAGAAATCGATGTAGAAGGGGATTTCGTGCTACCGGGAATAATAGACGATCAGGTGCACTTTCGGGAACCCGGCATGACGCACAAAGCTGATATTGCCTCCGAATCCCGGGCTGCTCTGGCAGGGGGGGTGACAAGTTTTATGGAAATGCCCAACACACACCCTCCGGCGCTTACCCAGGAAAAATTGGAAGAAAAATACCAAAGAGCTGCGGAGTCCAGCTATACGAATTATTCCTTTTTTATGGGAGTGAGCAATGATAATTACGATGAAGTGATGAGGACCGATGCTGCCTCGGTATGCGGAGTAAAGATTTTTATGGGATCGAGTACCGGCAACATGTTGGTCGATGACGATAGCCAATTGGACCGGATTTTTGGAAATACGCCTCTGTTAATTGCAACGCATTGTGAGGATGAGACGACGATTAAGCAAAATTCTGCGTTTTTTCATAGGATTTACGGCGACGATATCCCTTTCGAACTACACCCGGATATACGGAGTCGGCAGGCGTGTTTTCTGAGTAGCGAACTGGCCATTTCCCTGGCTAAAAAACACGGCAGCCGCCTGCATATTTTACATATTTCTACAGCGGATGAAATTCATTTGTTCGAACACGATAAACCACTAAGAGAAAAACGGATTACCAGCGAGGTTTGCGTTCACCATTTGACCTTCGACAGCCTGGATTACGGTCAGTTGGGCGGGAAAATCAAATGCAATCCTGCTATTAAACGGCCGCACGACAAGGAGGCTTTGTGGGTTGGTCTTTTAAATGACCAGTTGGATATTATAGCCACTGATCATGCTCCACATACGCTGGAAGAGAAGGACAATCCGTATATGAAATGCCCCTCCGGCCTGCCGTTGATCCAACATAGTCTGGTTCAAATGCTCAGGCATGTGGAAGACAAACGGTTATCTCTTCCCAGGTTGGTAGATAAAATGGCGCATGCTCCGGCCGAATGTTTTCGGATACCGGATCGGGGATATATTCGGGAGGGGTACAAAGCAGATTTGGTGCAGATTTCGAAACAAGCGTGGAAGGTTGAAAAATCCAACGTTCTCTATAAGTGTGGATGGTCACCCCTGGAGGGTCGAACATTCCCGTATATGGTCCGCAGGACGCTTATCAACGGGCATCTTGCCTACGATGAAGGAAGGTTCAGCCCTGATTTGCGGGGACAGCGGCTGAAATTTGAAACCACTCGTTAAGATGATTAAAAAGTCGGGATATATTACCCTTGTTTTTAGTAATTGTGTAATTTGGCGCAATTAAATTTATACTAACTTACAATTCAGCTAAAATATACGTTATGCAAAGGTTTTTAAAAATGTGCCTCGTCGTATTGGTATTCGGATTTATGAGTTGTGGAGGATCCGACGGAGATGATAAATCGAGTTCTTCTACCAGTAGTTCCTCTCCCACGACAACCGAGGAGACAGCTTCTAAATCAAGTTCCAACGTGCCGGCCAGTCAGCGGGTTGACCTGGAGAACAAAGGCATCGGACCGATCAAAAATGTGGAATTGGATGAAAAGATCGATCGGCAAATGGCGGTGAAAGGCAAAGAAATATACGATACAAAATGTGTCGCCTGTCATTCGGTCGATACCAAATTAATCGGACCACCACAGAAAGGTATTATGGAACGCAGAACACCAGAGTGGGTGATGAATATGATTATGAATCCGACCGAAATGTTGGAAAAAGATCCCCTTGCAAAGGACCTGCTCGCGGAATTTAATAACACGCCTATGCTCGATCAAAACATCTCAGAGGAAGAAGCCCGGGCATTGGTGGAATACTTCCGGACGCTGTAAATCCGATTTCCCGGATTATTTTTCCGGTGTAGTGGATGCGCTGGGTTCCTGTACCTGGTCATTCACTCACATATATCTTTTATGCCAAAAGGACCGTATAGGGTATACCCGTCACCAATAATGCGGTTGAGCAATATCAAGCTGGTGGATGGATTATCTTCAACAAGTCCGTTAGTTCTCCGGATTGATGGATTGCAAATCGTCCACGATCATCTGTACGGATCGTGGCTGCTTCCAAAGAAGGATCGTGTTCGAAGTACAAGACATCCTGCGAGTCAACCAGATCGGTCAGGAATCGTTCTTTCTCTTCCAGGGTTTTGATAGGCTGCATATCGTAAGCCATGATGTAGGGCCGCCTGATATGCCACCTGCTGGGAATCAAATCGGCACCATACCACAGGTATTTTGTCGAATTGAGAATGGGAATTTTTAGAAGCATCATGCCCGTAGTATGGCCGTCCAGAAACCGAACCGACATCCCATCTATCCAATCGATGTCGTCTTTTTGGACATCGATCATTTTCAATTTGGACTGTTCCTTTAATGGAACGAAGTTTTCTTTGATAAACGAGGCTCCCTCCCGGGGATTGGATTGGTATGCCCAGTCGTAATGAACCTCGTTGGACCAGTACGTGGCGTTGGGGAAAGTGGGTATGATTTGTCCTGCTTCATTTCTGGAGAGTGCTCCACCTACGTGATCAAAATGTAAATGGGTCAAAAAAACATCCGTGATTTCTTCAGGTTGGATGTGGATATCTCCCAATGATTCTGACACGGACGGACCGTGGGAGCCAAACATGGACCGAAATTTTTCTTCCTGTTTGTTGCCGATTCCTGTGTCGACTAAGATTTTTCTTTCGCCGGTTTCGATGAGGATACTCCTCATGGCCCAAATGCACATATTTCGATCGTCAGCTGGGTTGAGTTTATTCCAAAGGACCTTGGGCACCACCCCAAACATGGGTCCGCCATCAAGCATAAAATACCCGGCAAGTACGGTCGTAATTTTCATTGAGATTTTCTGTTTTATCGTTTTACAATTTTTGGTAGGGCTTAAATCCAATCGTTGATTTGGTCTGGCTTTTTAATTTCCGGTCCAATGCGATCATCTCCAATGCCGCTTCGGCCGCCTCACGTCCTTTATTTTCTTTGGTTCCGTCGGTCCGGGCCAACGCCTGGGCCTCGGTGTTGACCGTCAGCACACCAAATACAAAAGGTTTTCCATATCGTAGATTGAGCCCCATGATAGCGCTGGTAATGCCCTGATTGATAAAAACATCATGATCGGTTTCACCTTTAATTACACATCCCAGACAGATGACCGCATCAGGCTCACGATAATTTTCGATGTACTGGGCTCCCAAAGGAAGTTCGAAGCTTCCGGGCACCAGTTCGTGAAAGATATTCTCCTCCAGAATGGATGCTTCCAGCAATGCCTTTTTGCATTCTCCTGCCATGTGATCAGTGATCTGATGATTCCATTGCGCCTGGACAATTCCGATTTTTATCTCCTCGGGTTTTTCCAATTCAATCGAGGTGTGGGCTTTACCTTTAAGCGTGTTTTTCGCCATGGCTATTTGTTTTTCACATATGATCAAAAAAAAAGACGGGTGTTGATGCCCGCCTTTAAGATATTAAAAATTTGAAGTAGCGCAAGTAATCTGTTCCTCTAATTGGTGTTGAGGCTATATTGCACATTGTCGATGTATTTCTCGATATTGAAACCATCGGTACTTTGTGGATATTTTTCATCGATTTTTTTATAAGCAGCCAAAGCGTCTTCATAGCGTTCCTGCATTTCGTACAGCATTCCCAATTTTTTAAGGTAGTACGGGGTCAGGTAGTTGTTGTCGCCAGCGTTGACAGCTTTTTTATAATATTCGATGGCGTTATCGTAATCTTCAAGTTCAGAATAAGCATCTCCGATCGCTCCGTTTTTCGTGATGGGAGTCAATTTCCCGCGGGCTTTGAAATCTTTCAAATAAGAAATAGCCGCTTCGTATTTTCCGAGTTTTAGGTAGGAAATACCAGCGTAATACATCGCTAAATTGGCGGTTTTGGTACCACTGTATTCATCGATGATGTCGAGGAAGCCCATGTTGCCTGCTCCCGGGTTCAGTAAAGCATTTTCGAATGAATCACGTTCAAATTGCAACTCGGCCATATAAATCGCATTGACCGCTTCCCGTTCTCTGGGTTTTTGGTATAAATTGCTATACGCCAGATATCCGATTACCAGAAGCACAATTGCGCCCACGCCCCATACGATGATCTTTTGATTCTGCTCAAAAAAGTTTTCCGATCCCTTATTTTGATTCGCTACAGTCATATAATAGTGATATTCAAATTTCTCAAATATGAAAATTCAGGCAAAAGTATAAAATTTCCGTAATATTTCACCGGTTGACCTCATGATTATTGGAAAATGATGCGGTGGTAGGGGTTTGACCTGCATTGATATCGCAAGGCATAGTGCAGATAACCAGGCTTGGAGCGGGTTCATCCCCTTTATACTGGTCACTTCCTTCCATTATACCAATAATTCCTTAACCATTTGGGGTCGATCGGACTGGCCTACGTGAGGAATGGATAATCGTCCTCCACGTAATTGTCATCGTACAATTCTGAAGGATCAGGGAAATCAGATTCCTCGGCAAATTTGACTGATGCTTCAACGATTTGCTTGATCTTATCTTTGATTTCTTTGATCTCTTTTTCAGAGGCGATATTTTTCTCCTTCAATTTCTTTTCCAGCATCTTGACAGGATCCTTCTCCTGATAAGCCTTTAGTTCTTCTTTGGTCCGGTATTTGGCTGGATCCGAGACGGAATGACCTTTGTACCGGTATGTTTCTACTTCCAGGAAATGTGGGCCATTCCCAGCCCGGATGGATTCTGCAGCTTCTTTAAAAGCGTTGTGTACAGCAACCGGATTCATCCCGTCCACGGGTTTACTCGGCATATCAAATACTTCCCCTACTTTATAAATATTTGTGAGACTGGAAGTTCTTTCCACGGACGTTCCCATTGCGTAGTTGTTGTTTTCACAAACATAGAGCACGGGTAAATTCCAGGTTTTGGCCATATTAAATGACTCGTATAACGCACCCTGACGTGCTGCTCCGTCACCAAACATACAGACCGCTACGTTGTCAGTTCCTTTGTATTTCTCCGCAAATCCAATGCCCGTACCGATGGGAATCTGAGCAGCGACGATTCCATTTCCCCCAAAATAATAATCCTCTTTGGAGAAAAAGTGCATGGAACCACCTTTCCCTTTGACGATTCCGGTCTTCTTACCATATAGCTCCGCCATACAGGCCTCAGGGCTGGCGCCTTTCATCAGCGCGATTCCATGCTGCCGGTATCCTGTTACCACGGGATCCTCTCTGCGAAGCGCGGATTTCATGCCCGCTGCAATGGCTTCCTGTCCGATATAGACGTGAAGGAATCCACGGATGTTTTGACGTCCGTATTCCATTAATGATCGTTCCTCAAATCGCCGAATCAATAACATGGTTTCATACCAATCCAGATAAGTTTCCTTTGTGAATTCTTCCTTATCTTTGGATTTCGTATTTTTTTTGGTCTCTGTAGCCATAGATATAGATTATGTGAACGAGGTGTCCCCATTTTGGATTTGGATACTGCCTCTGTATTAATGCGCCCCAAAGATATAAAATATCGAGTACTAAAGAGAAATGCTGAATATAAAATATACTTGCCTTGGAAATACAGTCCATAAAGCTGGCCAACTTCAAAAATTACACCCGAATGGAAGTGGATTTTCACCCCCGTTTGAACTTGATTTTGGGTCAAAACGGGATCGGTAAGACCAATCTCCTTGATGCACTGTACTACCTGGCTTTTGGTAAAAGTTACTATTCGATCACGGATCGAAAGCTAATCCGTTTGGATGCCGAAAAACCTGTGGAAGATTTCTTTCGGATCGAGGGTCGTAGTTCAGGATCAGACCAATACAGCGTGACGTATTCCCCATCGAGAGGGAAGGTCGTTTCCAAAAATCAGGTTCCATACGAACGGATTTCTGACCATATAGGGGAAATACCATTGGTATCTATTTTTCCGGAAGATATCTACGTAATACGACATGGATCGGCCCTGCGGCGAAAATTTGTGGATGGAACGGTCGGCCAGTTGGAAAAATCATATCTGGCGTCTTTGATCCGGTACAATCACATTCTGCGTCAGAAGAATGAACTTCTTCGTGATCGGCGGATGTCCTTGCGGGACAAGGAATTGTTGCTCGATAAATACGATATGGATTTGGTGCCGCTCATCACAAATATCGAAACCGGCAGGGCGGCCTTTGTCCGCGAATTTGATCCCTTGTTCGCGGCGTATTACCAAAAAATTGCTCAGAAAGAATCAGAAAATGCTACGGTTAGATATGCCCGTTCTTTTCATACGGCTGAAGTCGCCAGGGAATTGAGGAATTGCCGGGGGCAGGATATTGAAAAGGGCCGAGCCACGATGGGCCCACATCGCGATGATTTTAAGATTATGCTCAATGGTCAAGTGGCCCGGAATTTTGCCAGTCAGGGTCAACAAAAAAGTATTTTGTTTTCATTAAAATTGGCGCAATATGCCTACATTCAAAGTGCCCTGCTTCGATGGCCGCTTTTGTTGCTGGATGATTTTTTTGAAAAATTGGACCACCGGCGAATCGACCACGTCATGTCGATATTGGCCGGGGAACATCCCGGTCAAATCTTTGTTACCGATACCGATAAAGACCGCATGATAAAAATGGCTACTGAAGCGGGTATGGATTATCGGATCATACATATTGAATAACTGAATTAATTTTTACAGATGTCAAAGGAAGAAGCAAGAAACATCAAAAATATATTGTCATCAATCGCCAGTGATCCAAGATATGCGGGAAAACTCGATGAGAAGAAAATTGAACAGGTCTGGCGGGAGACCAACAATGCCTACGTTGTGGAACGCACCCGAAAGGTGAGTTTCCGGGAGGGGAAACTGATTTTGTATATCGACTCGGCTCCGCTTAAGCAAGAATTATTCAATTCCCGGGAACAAATACTGGAAAAAGTGAATAAAGCACTCGCTGCGGATATCGTTCAGGAAATAATCATCCGATAAGCCCATTAGCCCAATCGTTTGATGTTCCTACTGTCCACAATAATCATTGATGCCTAAGAATTCCGTGGATTTTCCGCGGCCGTGTGTTACCAGGTGGCTGGCACCTCGAACTCCGTTGGTGGGCACTTTGAAAGGGCCCGTCACCTGAAAAAAACAGAGATCCAGGTGCAGAGTTGAATGATTCCGCGGGCATTAAAGCTGAATTGAACCGAAAACCAATCCACTCCATTCTTTTTTGGAATCGAAATAAATGAGGGAATTTTACACGTAGCCGTACTGATTTCTGGTTTATTTTGCTCTTTGCTCTGCCAGGCGGTACGCATTGTAAGCATTCACCCGTTTGCCGCTAACGCTAAGTGTGTCAAAATTTACGGATTCCCCGGTTCCTGGTTGGACAACCGGTACGTCGATCGTATCGCCTGAATCCATAATGATTTGCTTCACTTCTTCTGCACTGAATTCCGGGAAATTGGCCCGGATGATCGCTGCGACTCCGGCTACCACAGGTGCCGCAAAGCTGGTTCCGGACGCTGCTTTGTATTTATCCCCGGGGGTGGCGGAATATACCATGTGTCCGGGAGCGAATATATCTACATTTTTCTTCCCGAAATTGGAGAAAGATGCTACGCTGTTTTCGTCAGCCAGGCGGCCCAGTGCACCCACTTCAATCCACCCTTTAGCGTATTTTTTCTTCCCGAAAAAACCTCGCTTTTGATACAAATCAGTGGGGTAATTTTCTTCGTTATCGATATTCTTACTGCTATTTCCAGCAGCATGAACCAGTAATACATCCTTTTTTACCGCGTATTTGACCGCCTTATCAACGATGTCTTTGTCTGGGGAATATCCTTTCCCAAAGCTCATGTTAATCACTTTCGCACCATTGTCCACAGCATAGATGATCCCGTTAGCGACGTCTTTATCTCGCTCATCTCCATCGGGTACCACACGTACTCCCATGATTTCCACCTGATCCGAAATTCCTTTCATTCCGATATTGTTGTGACGATCTGCCCCGATAATTCCAGCTACAAATGTTCCATGGAAGGCATCTGGTCCGGCAATATCCGGATTGCCGTAGAATTTTTGGGTTTTATTGGAATAGTCGTCCTGAACGATGTGCCGGGGATCAAAATCAGGATTGTACCCATATTTGAATTTGGATTCAAAATGCCGGGCACCTTCTTCGAAATCCTCCAGGATAAAGGATTCAAATGCTTCATAATTGCTGAAAGATTGGCCGGTATTTTGTAAGATATTGTCGAGGACGGCCAAAACCTGGCTGTGAGAGCCGTTATTTTCTTTTTTCATGGCGTTGACGCTTTCGACACTGATTTCCTGGCTGGTTCCCACTACGGTTCTGGTCATCTCCAAAAAGTTGTTGATGAACACCTTTTGGTTCTCGATCTCCTGGAATTGGTTCCTGGCTTTTTCAGCTTCTGACTCCACGATCTCCTTATAGGTCAGATATTTGTCATATTCCTCTTTTTCTTTCTTTTTCAGATGCTCCGGATTGACGTTCTCGTATTTCTCCCGAAGGCTGGCATACAGTCGGGTGACTTCATAAGTGTCCTGATCGACATTGCGGCCGTCAGGACCACCGAGGAAGTTCCAGCCATAAATATCATCAGTGTACCCGTTATGATCATCATCCTGGGAATTTCCCGCAATTTCGTCCGGATTTACCCACATGACATTTTTAAGATCTTCATGAGTAGGATCCACACCTCCATCGATGACTGCTACAATAATTTTATTTTCCGGATTTCTGATGAGGTTTTGCTCATATATGGGCGTGACGTTCGCACCATTGGTCGAGTCTGTACCATGGAGCATCCATTCCTCGTCTTGAGCTACTGAAACAATTAAGAAAGAAAAGAAAAATAAAAGAGTTGAAAAGAAGGTTTTGAAGGAGTAAATCATAGAACGTAAGTTAGAAATTACTGGTAAATTGGCGAAAATACATGTTTTACTTCTAATCATAAGGACGTTATACATTCAGTAACATTTATAGGCGAGTGAACAGGTACGTGGAATGAAACAAATCACACAATTATTTCGAACGACTGGAATATTGATTTTATTTTTTATTCAGTCGATGCAGGGGCAGACGCTTGAACTGGGAGTCGGGGGTGGATTGTCAGCCTACAATGGGGATATTTTACCCGAAACCCTTCGATTTCCGAAGACCTCCGGTTTTGCTGGACAGGTCCAATTGTCTTATCATTTCAATGAAAGGATCCGCGCCCAATTGTTTTACAACCGGGGAAGATTGATGGGGGCGGATAAGGATTTTAACACCGTGGACCGCAATTTATCCTTTGTCACCAATATCAACGAAGTCGGAGTTAGGGGCTTTTTCAATATTATATCCTTTGATCCCTACGGTCTTACAGGCAAACCTTATACGGCCTACGTCGGGGGAGGGGTGAGCGTCTATCATTTCAACCCATTTACGACCAATTTTCAAGGTCAAAAGATTTATTTGCAAAAGATCGGGACGGCTGGTCAATATCTCGATGGAGATGGTGATTATCCGGATCCTTACAACCTCACCCAATTGGGCATTCCCATTACGGGCGGTATCTCTTATGCTGTGACACCCCAAATTGTATTGGGACTGGAAGTCGATTATCGCATGATCTTTACCGATTACCTCGATGACCTGGCCAACGATCGATACCCCAACTTTGATGACCTGCTTCTCTCCAATGACCAGGCTGCCTTGTTAACCAACAGGGCCTGGGAAGCACAATACGATCCCAGTCTGTGCCTTAACCCGCTCGATGCTGCCCGAATGCATTATCAAAACCGCAATCTCAGCTCAGGATATCGTTCCGTAGGCACCAAAAATGACGTGTTCGGTTTTATTATGTTCAAAATATCCTACCTGATTGAAGATTTTTCTTTCGGTGGTAAAACCAAATTTGGCTGCTACCAATTCTGATCTTTTTATTTTCTGTTCGATACCCTGTATTTATGGAGCTGTTGTGCAACAGTCACTATATTCGGGACATATCTGACGGATTCTTATTCGCCAGGTCTTCATGATCTAAGGCCTTATGTAGAGTCTACTCGTAGTTTTATTTCCATCGTCCTTTCAGGACTCAAAATATTAATTTTCTCCCGTTCGATGGGTTGAAACCCATCGCTGGTATACCATCGTCCTTTCAGGACTCAACTTAAACCATAACTTCAGGGAAATATTTTCTGAAGTTATGAGTAGATCTTATGTAGTAGGATAATCGCGGTTTAGCTTTTTGGATATCATAAAAGGACCTCGTTATACCTGTCACGAACCAAATGCCCGGCCACTGGTGATCCCCATAAAGAGCTTACTCATTGGAAGCTCACAATCTCCGGAGGTTCGGTATTTTTCAATATGCGGGGTGATGATCCTTTAAAAACCTTTATTTTGATCCTGTAACTTTTTGTTACTTTGAGGTTGGAATCTGAAATAAATGAATTGAAGAGCTACCACCACATTTTAAAAAGATATTGGGGTTATGATTCCTTTAGGGAGCATCAGGAGGAAGCTATTGCCTCGATTTGTTCCGGACGGGATACGGTGGCTATTTTGCCCACCGGCGGAGGGAAATCTTTGCTGTATCAATTGCCGACCTTGTACCTGGGAGGAATTACTTTGGTGGTTTCTCCATTGATTGCGCTCATGGATGATCAGGTCAGTCAACTCCAGAACAGGGGAATTATGGCTTACGCCTGGCATAGTGGTAAAACATCTCGTGAACAACAGCTTATTCAGGAAAATCTCGAGCGAAGATCGGAACCATTACTCTTATATGTTTCACCTGAAAGATTGGATACGGAGGTGTTTCGTAATTTTGTTGAACGGCTGGACCTTCGGCTTCTGGCTGTGGATGAAGCCCATTGTATATCCCAATGGGGTCATGATTTTCGACCGTCTTATCTTCACATTCAGAAATTCCGGGAAATTCATCCTGACGTTCCGGTGATTGCGTTAACAGCTACGGCTACACCTGAAGTAGAGGCTGAAATAATTTCGGAATTGAAGCTATGCCAACCAAATGTATTCAGACAATCGATATACAAACCAAACCTCAGTTTGTACGTGCTTAATGAAACAGATAAACGAAAATTTCTGGTGCGGCATGTCCAAAGTCTGGAAGGTAGTGGAATCATATATATCCGTCATCGTAAAGGGGCTGAAGAAATCGCCCGGATGTTGTCCAATTATGGAATGAATGGGATGTATTACCATGCGGGGATTTCCCCGGAAGAAAGAATGTTGATCCAGAAAAAATGGCTCGATGGCAGCTATCGCTTTGTGGTGGCAACCAACGCATTTGGAATGGGCATCGACAAACCGGATGTCCGGTGGATTATTCATATGGCTCCAGTTTCTACGGTCGAGGAATATTATCAGGAAACCGGTAGGGCAGGAAGGGATGGACTGCCTGCGAAAGTATATCTGCTCTGGAATGAAGAAGATTTTGAAAATATGCATAGCCTGATTGAGGTGGCTTATCCGCCCGAAGAGGTTCTGGACTACGTTCTTCGGCGGTTTGTGAACTATTATCAAATTCCGAAAGGAACCAGACCTGTAGGTCAGAAATTTAACGCACAGGTTTTGAGCCAGGCTTTCGAAACTTCTACTTTCCAGATTCACAGCGTATTCACCCTGCTCATGAAAATGAATATACTGGAGTACCAGGAGCCGATGCTTCAACCTGGCAAGGTCGAACTTTTAATGCCGGGAAATCAGGTGACCCATCTCAAGGACCAATACCCACGTTTGTATGAGTTGGTGGATCACTGGATGCGCCGGGTCGATAATGCCTTTGGCGTGCCTATTCCCATAGATCTGGAAGAGCTTATGGAAGTCCTGCAAGCCTCCCGAAACGATATCGAACAACGGTTGGCAGCATTGGATCGGTACGGAATTATCCGATATAGCCCGGAAGCACAGTACGGGTCCGTCCTGTTTCCGGAAGGAAGGCCCGATTTGAAGGATATCATTTACGATATGAAGCTGGTTGAGAATCTCAAACAACGGCAGCTCAGGGGAGTGGAAAAGATGGAGGAGTATACAACCGAACGAAAATGCCGGTTCATTTTCTTGCAGCAATATTTTGGAGAGGAAGGATCCGATCCTTGCACGCATTGTGATTTGTTTTATGAAAAACAGTCCCGGCAACAAAATTTAATTGCACAAATGGCCCATGAATTGTGGCTGCAAATTCCTGAAACCGGCCTTGGTCTGTCAGATTTTATTGTTCGACAAATCAACGAATTCCAGGCACTGGAGGCTGTACGAACTTTGTATCGGCAACAAAAAATCAAATACACAGCAGGTAAAATATTCAGAAATTGAAAAATCATCGTGTGACGATATGGACCACGTCTCAATATCTGTATGACCAACGCATTCAACGGATCCATCAAGTGATGGTGGATGCTGGTATGCAGGTCAAAATCTTTGATCGGGCAACTTCTCAATACCCAGAAGGAGAGTTAAAATCCACATTTTCAAAAGGCCCGGCTATGTACTTCGATTACAATCGGCGAATTGCTTCACAAGTTAAAAAACAAAAGGCCGATTTGATTTATGCCGCCGATATCGATGTGATGCCTGGATTGATATGGGGATTGCAAGGATCCAGTAATAGACGGTTACTTTTGGATTTGCATGAATGGTTTCCCGAGGTTATCGAGCTGGAAGGGAAGCCGATGAAAAAAGCCATCTGGAAATGGGTGGAACGAAAAAGTGTGGCATTTGCGAATTCCGTGGTGACGATAAATCAGGCATATGCCAATATTTTCCAGTCCAAATATCACCGGCCTGTCGATGTCATTCGCAACGTACCATGGCTAAAACCAGCTCCTGAAGTTGATGTTGGTAATCGACTGAAAGACAAAATATTATATTACCAGGGTGCAATCAACCATGGAAGGGGTTTGCCGGAGATCATCAAAAGCCTTCATCTTTTACCGGGATGGAAACTTTGGCTGGTAGGTGACGGAGATATACTTGATGAGTTGAAGCTTTTATCCCGACGAGAGAATCTGGACAATCGGGTTGAGTTTAAAGGTCGGCGATTGCCCGAAGAACTGGTCAGATTCGCTTCAGCTGCAACGGTTGGGCTTAACTTGCTCGACCACAAGTCGGGAAGTTATTACTACAGTCTCGCCAACAAATATTTTGACTATATGCATGCTTTGTTACCTTCGATTCACATGAATTTTCCGGAATATCAGAATCTGATGGACGAAATCCAGACTGGTGCTTTAGTTACTGGTCTAAACCCCAGGGATATAGCCCGGGCGATTAAGCAAATGACAGTTAATGAAGACCACTACAGATATATGATCGATTCTTGTCTCCGGGGACGTCAGACTTACAATTGGCAGCAAGAATCTTTGAAGTTGAGAGCGATTCTAAGCTCAAGTCTGGGACATTAGTTGTAACGTGTTCATGATCAATACGAATGTATTATAAGATTTGAACTTATGTTTTTGAGGGGAAGCTATAGGTTTTGCAACGTATTCCTAAAATCGTGATGGATTTGCCGCCCTTTTAAAACTCTTACCTACTTTTGCGTGGAAAGAAACTATGATATTTGAGCCAGGATATATCATATAAAAAGATCTTGTTCCTTGGTCTGCCGATCATGATAGGTAGTGTAGTCCAGAATGCAATCGCTATTATGGACAGCTTGTTTTTGTTTTACCTGGGGGAAGATGATTTTGCGGCAATTGGTTTTGTCAGTGCGTTTTATCTTATTGTAGTATCGATCGGTTATGGCTTTTCCAGAGGGGGGCAGATCATCATGGCCCGTCAGGATGGCGGGCAACAGCTCCGCAGAATTGGGATTAC
>CALGAA010000383.1 GCA_937952445.1 uncultured Bacteroidota bacterium
GGGTTAAGCCGCGACGGATTTTTTTCGCCCCGCGCTGATGCAGAGGGGGCACGTTCATCATGGCAGGAAAGGGACTGTTCTGGCAGTAGATCAAGGGGAATTGCCTGAGTGGCATAATAAAATATTAACCGTTGCACCACATTCGGGGGAAGAGGATGGCTCGGTTGTCGTATTACGGAATATGCCAGGTCCATGGAGGGTTATCAAGACCCCACATAAAATTAAAGGCATTTTGAGGTATGTATGTTCCTTTGATCTTGATGCCCCTCTTTAGTAATTCCAGACCATAGCAACTACATAACCCTTAATAATACTGCATCATATGCATTTCTTAGGAATATGAGTTAAGGATGCCAGGATGGCGCTGTATGTAGATTCATCTATGGTTTTTATCCTCAGAATTATGTGGAATAGGGAATAGTTGATTAAACAGACTACAGTCTCATTGATCATGTGTCGGATTGATCTACATTTTTCGGATAGCCCTTTTAATCACCAAATTCCAGCCTATACACATAATCATCCATCACATAGCCCTTCCCAATATCGATAACCTCGGATTTCCAGCGGATAAAACCACATTTTTCATAAAATTCAGTGGCTTTATTGTTTTTATTCACGTTGAGGATGAGCGCCTGGTCACCCTGTCTTTTTGCAATTTTTCTCAATTCCATAATGACATCTCTGCCCCACCCTTTGCCCTGATGTGAGGGAAGTATATACAGCTTATGTATTTTGGTATCTGTCGTGTCCTGGTAATGAAATTCGACTGCGGCAAATCCGGCATCGCGGTGAATGAGGTAGTATTGGAACTTAGGGTTTTGAATCTGGCTGCGAAGCTCAGCGGTGTTATACATCTGATCCAGCATGTATGAAATCTGGTCTTCTGATAGTATTGAATGAAAAGTCGGCGGCCAGGTGATATAGGCCAGGTTTTGAATGGTGGGGATGTGCTCAACAGAAGCAGCTCTTAAAATACTTTCGAATCTGGTCATATGGTTCAAAAATACCACATAACCTGAAATTTCCGGCACATAAAGCGCAATTCGGGTCAGCACCCTTGTGAGAAAAATTCTATCAGAATTTGAGGGTCCGTCTTTAAACTTTTGAATTTCTCCCCATAAAAAAAGCCCTCCCGGATTTCCGGAAGGGCTTTTTGTTCGGTTTGATGTGAAATCAATATCTATTTCCTCCACCACCGCGATTGTAGCCTCCGCCACCACCGCGATAACCACCGCCACCACCACTGCGTTGTGCGCGTGGTTTTGCTTCTTTGACAACAATGGTGTTGCCATCAAGCTCGGAGTTGTCTAAGGCAGAAATAGCCTCTCTGGCTTCATCTTCTTCATACATTTCTACGAAACCGTAACATTTGGAATTACCTGTTTCGCGATCCATGATGACTCGAGCAGATTTGATCTGCCCAAATTCGCTGAATGCCTGCTCCAATTCATAATCGGAAGTCTGTGGACTCAGCTTTGCAATAAAAATGTTCATAATAAAATTAGTTGATAAAAAATAAATACACTTTTGTGTAGTACAACAGATTAGCACAAACTAGGATGTTATTCGAAGAAGAGCCTGGTCTTTTACACTACGGACAATCAAAGATACGCCATTTATTGGAATAACTTTGTTAATGTTTTAAAATAAATTCAGCCAAATAAGTTCCCACAGCCGAAGTTTTTTGTGAATTTTCTTCATTGAGGTCTTCGGTCACGAACCCAGCTGCCAGTGCTGCGTTGATCGAAGCCTTAATATTTTGAGCTTCATCCATCATTCCCCAATGTTCCAACATCATGGCAGCCGACAATATTGCAGCCATAGGGTTGGCAATATCTTTTCCTTTGGCCTGGGGGTACGATCCATGAATGGGCTCAAACATGGCATACCGGTCACCAATTGAAGCACTAGGAGACAGACCGAGTGAACCACTGATAACCGATGCTTCATCTGATATAATGTCTCCAAACATGTTGGAGGTCAAAATTACATCAAACTGACTCGGACGCAATATGATTTGCATCGCCGCATTGTCAACGAATAAAAAGTCGAGGGATACGCCCGGGTAATCCGTGGCGATTTCCTGAACAACTTTCCGCCACAATCGGGACGACGCCAATACGTTGGCTTTGTCTACCAGCGTTACCTTCCCCCGTCTTTTTTTCGCTGCCTCAAAAGCCAAACGAGCAATACGGGTAATTTCTTCCCTGCGATAAATCATAAGATCTGAGGCGATTCCGTCCCCGCTATCCTCCTTTTTATCACCGAAATATATACCACCTGTCAGCTCTCTGAATATCACAAAATCGCTTCCTTTAATCCGGGATTCTTTAAGAGGTGAAAGGTGAAGAATCGCATCAAAAGCGAGTATCGGTCGGAGATTGGCAAAGAGGTTGAGTTCTTTTCGCAACTTCAACAACCCTTGCTCAGGACGAACCCTGGCGTTGGGATTGTTATCGTACTTTGGATCTCCGATAGCTCCGAACAACAATGCGTCACTGGATTTACACACTTCCAGAGTGGAGTCGGGGAGGGGATCACCAGTCTTATCGATGGCCGCCGCCCCTACATCAGCGGTTTTATATTGGAATTGATGCCCGTATTTTTCAGCTATGGCATCAAGTACTTTCCGGGCTTCCCGGATGACTTCGGGACCGATTCCGTCTCCGGGTAAGACTGCAATGGTTTTATGCATGGTGATATTTTTTGTTTCGGACACAAAGAAACGAAATGAATGGGAATCATCCCTGGTTCTGATGAGTGGAATACTAAAATCCTACCGTATTTCTTCAAATTGATCAATCATTTGGCTTCATCTGGGGCTTACCTATAGAGGAGAATTAAATCCCTGAATATAAACCATTGATTCAGTAATGCCTATTAAATCCCGGGAAATTTTTCGTGATGGATTGAGAATCAAAAGACTGCCGTCAATAATGAACAGGCTTTTCATTTTCAGACCTTTTCCCGAAGGTATTATTAGTTGGTTAATCCATTGCTAAATTTCATGACCGATGATAAAGAATTACCTCAGAGGTGGAGCAACGTAGGAACGGTTTTTTTCAAATTCGGTGATTTTGTCCTTCAGACTTAACAAGTAATCGATGTCGTCATACCCATTGAGGAGACACATTTTTTTATAATCATCGATGTCAAAACTCATTTTTTCACCATCGGGTTCGATTCGCACGTATTGTTCCGGCAAATTAACGGTAATTGGCGTCTTTGGATTTTCTGTGATTTTTTGGAGGAGATGATCGAGGTATTCCGGACTGACCGTGATCGGCAATAATCCATTGTTCAGGGCATTCCCTTTAAATATATCAGCAAAAAAACTGGAAATGATCACTCGAAATCCATAGCCATGCAACGCCCAGGCAGCGTGTTCCCGACTGGATCCACTCCCGAAATTCTTCCCTGCTACGAGGATTTTTCCGGAATAAATCGGATTATTGAGTACAAAATCCGGATTGGGCTCATTGTTTTTGTCGTAACGCCAATCGTAAAACAAATTATCGCCAAATCCCAACTTATCGATCGCTTTCAAAAACCGGGCGGGAATAATCTGGTCGGTATCGATGTCCTCCATCGGCATCGGTACCCCTGTATCCGTAAATATTTCTATTTTTTCCATTTATACTAATTCTCTTGCATCTACAATTTTTCCATGAATGGCCACCGCTGCTGCCGTCAAGGGACTTGCCAGTATGGTCCGCGCTCCGGGTCCCTGGCGGCCTTCAAAGTTTCGGTTGGACGTGGATACGCAGTATTCTCCTGCCGGAATTTTATCTTCATTCATGCCCAGGCATGCCGAACACCCCGCTTCCCTGAACTCATAGCCAGCCTCGATCAATATCCGATCCAATCCTTCTTCTGTGGCTTGTTTTCGTACGCGTTGAGATCCGGGAACGATCATGGCCCGAACGTTAGGATTGACTTTTTTACCCTTCGAGAAATTGGCCACAATTCGGAGATCTTCAATTCGCGAATTAGTGCAGCTCCCGATAAAGACATTTTGTACCGGCATACCAAGCAACTCCTGACCGGGTTCCAGTCCCATATAGTCCAGTGAATTTTGGAACGATTCCGGTTTAGCTGAGTCGATTCGTGTAGGGACCCGTTCCGAAATCTTTATCCCCATTCCGGGATTGGTCCCGTACGTAATCATCGGCTCGATTTCCGCGGCGTCAAAATGGTATTCCTTGTCGAATTCGGCTTCCTGATCGCTCTTCAGGGTTTTCCAGTAGGCCAAAGCCTTATCCCAGTCTTCACCTTTCGGTGCGAAATCCCGGCCTTTGATATAATCGAAAGTTTTTTCGTCCGGTGCGATCAGGCCTCCCCGAGCGCCCATCTCAATGCTCATGTTGCATATCGTCATCCGTGCTTCCATGCTCAACTTTTCAATCGCGCTTCCGGCGTACTCGATAAAATATCCCGTTCCTCCACCAGCAGTGAGTTTGGAGAGCAAATAAAGAATCAGATCCTTCGAATACACCCCCGGGTTCAATTCGCCGGATATATTTATCCGCATCCGTTTGGGTTTACTGACGAGCAATGTCTGTGTGGCAAAAACTTGTTCTACCTGGCTGGTTCCGATGCCAAAAGCGATCGTACCAAAAGCACCATGGGTAGAAGTATGGCTGTCGCCGCACACGATGGTCATTCCAGGCTGGGTGATGCCCAGTTCAGGTCCAATGATGTGGACGATCCCCTGGTTGGGATGCCCCAGGCCATATAAATTCACGTCAAATTCTGCGCAGTTTTTTGTCAGGGTTTCTACCTGAATACGGCTTAGCGGTTCTGTAATTCTTTGATGCTGATTGATCGTGGGAACGTTGTGATCCGCCGTGGCAACGGTCTGGTCTTTGCGAAACAGAGGAACCTGTCGTTCGCGTAATCCCGAAAACGCCTGTGGACTGGTCACTTCATGTATAAAATGACGATCAATGTACAGGATATCCTGCGTAGCGTCTACTGATTCCACGACATGGGCGTCCCATATCTTATCAAATAAGGTCTTGTGCTTCATAGAAGTCGATTGATAAAATGATACACGATTCTCGATCGTGTCAAATGTCTTATTTTGAATATTGCGCGTAGATCTCGTCTTTCGCTTCCATAAGGAAATAGAGGTCATCCTCCAGGATTTCCTTTTTCATGTCTGCGAGCTCTAAAAATCGGGTGTACAGGGCATCGAGTTCGAGCTTGGTCACGTTGTATCCAATTTCTTTGAGGCGGTACGCCAGGGCAGCACGACCACTACGAGCTGTCAAAATGATGGAAGATTTATCTACTCCCACATCTGCCGGATCGATTATTTCGTAGGTGGATCTTTCTTTGATTACCCCATCCTGATGAATCCCGGATGAGTGCGCGAAAGCATTGGTTCCCACAATCGCTTTGTTGGGCTGCACCACCATACCCATCTCTTCGGATACCATTTTACTCGTTTCCAGGAGCATGTGGGTTTTGATGTCCGTGTAAAAACCCAATTCCGGATGTTGTTTAATGATCATCACGCATTCTTCCAGCGAGGTGTTGCCCGCACGTTCTCCGATCCCGTTGATGGTACATTCGATTTGTCTGGCTCCGTTTATGGCCCCATAAATACTATTAGCTGTGGCTAGCCCCAGGTCGTTGTGGCAGTGGGTCGATATATGTACGTTTTCCAACCCGGTGACGTTGGCTACCAGGTAGGCGATTTTCTCTCCATATTCGAGGGGCAAGCAATAGCCGGTGGTATCTGGAATATTGAGGACCGTAGCTCCGGCATCCACTGCAATCTGACAAGCCCGGGCCAAAAATTCGTTGTCGGTCCGGCCGGCATCTTCTGCATAAAATTCTACATCTTCCACAAACGTTTTCGCATATGAAATGGCTTCGTGGACTCGTTCCAGAACTTTTTCCCGGGTCGTTCGAAATTTATATTTGATATGGTTTTCTGATGTACCGATTCCCGTATGAATTCTTGGTCGTTTGGCTTTGGCCAGTGCTTCTGCTGCCACTTCGATGTCCTTTTTGACAGCTCTTGACAAACCGCATACGATGCTGTTATTGACCGTTTCGGATATGGCCTGAACCGAAGCAAAATCTCCCGGTGAGGAAATCGGAAATCCGGCTTCGATGATATCCACACCGAGTTTGTCCAATTGTCGGGCCAGCTTGATTTTTTGATCTTGATTCAATTTACATCCAGGCACTTGTTCTCCATCCCGCAATGTAGTATCAAAAATGTGTATTTTTGCCATTGATGCTTACTTTTGTACAATGTAACTGAAGTCGATTATATCAACCACAACTCTAAAATAAAGATTCCCCATACATTGTTCATTTTAATTCAGGGAACGCTTTACAAGCCTTGATCGGTTGAAATATATTATAAACTATTGATTTACAATACGTGATAAAATCCAGAAATACACCCTCCAGTACCAAATCTGACGCATTATTGCAGCTCATTCTATCCATGTCCAAGGCCGAAAAACGCGCTTTCAGCCTTTATGTCAACCGTGCTGGTCACTCAGATGAGATCTTATATTACAAAGTTTTTACCGAGGTAAATAAACGAAAATCATTCGATGATGAAGTGATTTTAAAAGCCATCCCTGACCTCAAGCGGAGTCAGCTTCCCAATATCCGGGCCAGCCTGTATCAACACATTCTCAAAAGCCTTCGTCATTTATACGGCAAACTGGATGTGTACAACGTTCTGGAATCGTTCGATTTTGCCCGTATTTTGTACGATAAAGGATTGTATTTTCAGAGCCTCGATCAACTCCAGAAATGCAAGGATCAGGCTATCGCGCTTCAGGAATATTTCCTTTTGGGAAGTTTCTTGCAGTTTGAAAAATTCATTGAAAGCCAGTACATTACCCGTAGTATCGGAGACCGTGCATTAAATTTATCGGAGAAATCCAACGAAGTACTGACACGAATTCAGCAGACTACTTTTTGGTCCAATAAGGCATTACAGCTCTACGACTGGTATCTCAAATACGGATACATCAAAGACTACGAGGAAAAGGAGAAATTGACGCGCTACTTTTATCAGGGAATGCAGGATCTTGATCTCCAAAGCGCCGGATTTTATGAACGTATATATTACCATCAGACCTATATGTGGTATTACTATACCGCTCAGGATTTTCAAAATTATTATCGGCATTGCCTGAAATTTGTAAATGCTTTTGAGGAGTATCCGGGTATGAAACAAGTCAACCTGGCGATTTACATGAAAGCAGTTCACAATGTGTGTAATGCGTTGTTTTTCCTCAATAGTTACGATCGGTTTCAGGAACAGTTTGAAGTATTTCGGAACATTTCCGACTTGTTCGATTCCCGGGATTACAACATTGAGGGTTTGTACTACCTCTATTACTACCTGCACCGGATCGATTTGTATACGATGCGCGGTGAATTTCAAAAATCGTGGGAATGGTTACCCGAATTGATCGACATCGTAGAAGAGAATCCCTACCACTGGGATCAACACCGAATTATCGTATTTTATTATAAGATCGCCTGCCTGTATTTTGGTGGTGGTGATTTTGACCGGGCCATCGATTTCCTCAATTTGATTATTAATCAAAAAACCTACGATATCCGGGCCGATATCCAAAGCTATGCCCGGATACTGAACTTGATTTCCCATTATGAATTAGGCAACCAAAGGTTGTTGCAGTATCAGGTAAAATCGGTATACCGGTTCCTGGCCAAAAAGGAAGAACTGCAAAAGGTACAGCAGCATATTTTTGCTTTTTTGAGAAAGATGCCCTCCATCAAATTGCTGGAGGTTCGGGATCATTTCCGGGATTTGAAGTCAAAACTGGAGGCACTCCAAAATGACCCCATCGAAAAACGATTTTTCCTCTACCTGGATATCCTTTCCTGGCTTCAGGCCAAAATCGAAAACCGCACGGTAGAATCTGTGATCCGTGAAAAATTTTTGGAAGAAAACGCTAAAATGGAGGAGTAGGGACGATGGATCTCAGAATGAACATCTGGGTTTTAGTGCGGTAGGTGAGGAGCGGGGGCATGTTGGGATGAGGTCTCATAAATTTAATTGACAGGTTTGACCAAACTACCAAACTTAATGTGGAAAGATTTTAGAAGTTTGGGTTAGAGGAAAGGTATGAATTCCTGCCTGCAAAAACGATGGAGATAAAACATCATACACTGCGGTCCCATTTATCATGGAACGACTGCAAAATTCTTCCATTTTAAGCTGA
>CALGAA010000384.1 GCA_937952445.1 uncultured Bacteroidota bacterium
CGCGGTCATTTTCAGTCAAATTATCTCCCCATTTCTCCCCAGGCTGAATATTGTCGAGGACGGATGTGAAAATAATTGGTTTCTCAGGTGTTCCCTCTGCGATGACCCGGCCACCTCGTGCTACGATCATTGCAGAAGCTACCGAACCGGTTCCTTCTCTTCCTTTGATGATGGTCCCGGGTTCGATGGTCACTGTGTGGCCATCATCCACCACAAATTTTTGGCTGATCTCGTAATTTTTATCCGCTTCCAGGGTCATATCTCCCTTTGTCAATCCAGAAAGGACAATGGTTTCCACCTCCTCTTCGAATTTGGTTAAGGATATATTGATCGTGGTTCGGTTGCTCACGTTCTCATCTTCATCTTCGTATCCTTCCTTTTTAAATACGATAATTCCATCCTTATTGGCATCCAGGGTATACGTTCCATTGGACGACGTCGTTGTACTGGCAATGCCGGAGGAAACATTGACGTCCGCTATCGGTTCACCGGACTGGGTTTCGGTGACTGTTCCGCTGACCGGGATTATGTTCGTTTCCTCTACTGGGTCTTTTTCATCATCACAACTGGAGAACACCAGTAGTAGGGCGAATAATGAAATATTCAACAATGTTCTTTTCTTCATGTTTTTCATTTTTTTATTCTTTATTTTGGGTGCAAAATTAACCATGCAATGTAAAGTGTGAGTTAAGCCTGGTTTATTAAAACATGAAAAACATAAATGAATACTCTAATCAACAGGAGTTTAGCCATTTTAAATATTAATAATATTGAGCTCATATATTGAATTACTGCGCACGGAATGGTCCAAAGAATTCAAGAATATGACCAATTGGATGACGACCCTCCAATTTGGTTTATCGGCTACCTTTATCGTTTATTTGATATTGCGTGACCTGTCCGGCCAAATGTGGTTGGCTCTTTTTTGGGTCATCGCCATTTTTTCATTGATCAATGCTTCGGTAAGTGCATTCAAGGATACTTTCACCCGGGATTATGTGTGGTTGTATCAACTGTATTCACCCGAAAATGTGTTGCTTTCCAAACTGATGTATTCCGTTTTGAAAAATACCCTCTTGTTGATGGTATTATGGGGTTTGATGATCCTCTTTTTTGGTCAGGCAGTTCGAATGCCAGGGGGCTTTTTTATTTCATTGGTTTTGGCCGCCATCAATTTTAGCGCGATCAGCCATCTGGTCAATGCGATTGCTCAGCGAACCGAACGGTCGCAGTCCCTTTATCCGGTTTTGAGTCTGCCACTAACTATTCCGGTGGTGTTGGAATTGTACAATATGGGTGCAATTACAATTGGATTGAATCCCGCCGCCAACAACTGGTGGTCTGATGCGTCGATTCTTTTTGGATTAGGACTTGTATTTTCTGTAGCTGCTTTATTCCTGATCCCTTACGTTTGGAAGCAATAAATTCGTTGAAAAATTCACCGTATATAGATTATGTGAGAAACCCCTGCCCAATGAACAGCGCCTTTCTTTTTTTGTGTTCTGAAATGGTGCAAATATTAGGCCTTCGCAGATAATTAGATTTACTCGTTGTATATTTGACCCGGAATATTTGGGTACCCCTTGAATTAATAAGGGAAAATTTTACCTGAGATATCACGAAGAAGGTTCTGTGTACTTAGAATTATATTCTGAACATCAGGCAATTCTCATGATATCATTGCATGAAATACCGGCCTTTGGAAACAAATATTGACTTGAGATGTATTTGAATACAGGCCATTTTGATTTTGTAAACCCAGCGAAATGAGAACTTCAAAGAAGTATTTTTATAATAGACCGACCGGACCTTATCGCCAGCTCAATCCCCACAACCTTGTTTTGATCAGATCAAAATCGGAAGGTTTATGAAATGGTGGAAAGTGCTTTCAATTCTCATCCTGCTGTATGTCCACATTGCAGGCTTGCTTATCCCGATCGGAGTCGGTATTACAAGTGTCAACCCTTATCAGATTAAGGGGGGCGAAACCGTGGAAATGGCCATCAATACGTACAATGCCGTATTGAATTCCGATGCGCCTGGTGAAATCAGGGCCTGGCTGAAGTATGACGACAATAATTTAATCGCTGGACAGGATATCGATGTGGTTTCGGAACAACAGTTAACCGTCGAGTTTGATCTGCCCGCATTGCTTCCGGATGGAGCACCGAGCGGAGATCTCACTTTGATCGTGGATATCGCAGGACAGGGCACCCCGGTTTTACCCCGGGCGGCTTATATTTCCGCGGCCGATTCCCCAATTAATGCTTCGGCTCAGTGGTCAGATATCAACCTTAGGGATTTGAACGTCGTTTCAAAACTTCATTTTCCATATCGTTCCATTTTACAGGAAACGATTCGAAACACTTACTTCCATGTGAGTTTGTGGCTCGCAATGATGATATTGCTGACAGGGGCTGTTGTTCTCAGCATTATCCACCTTCGAAACGGTTCGTTGATCACCGATTCCCGCGCTTATGCATTGACGGAAGTGGGCTTTTTCTTTGGGTTGCTCGGTCTGACCACCGGGATGATCTGGGCTCAATACACATGGGGAAAAGCCTGGTCATGGGATATTAAACAATTGACGACGGCTATTGCCTTATTGATATATGCCGCTTATTTCCTGCTGCGAAATTCCATAAAGGACCCCCATCAAAAGGCCAAACTCAGTGCAGTGTTCAATATATTTGCCTACATTGCGCTGATTCCTCTGTTGTATATTATTCCCCGTATGTCGGAAAGTCTTCACCCGGGAAGTGGTGGAAACCCTGCAATGGGTGGAGAGGATTTGGACAATACGATGAGGATGATCTTTTATCCGGCCGTCATCGGATGGGCCTTATTTGGACTATGGATGTCAGAATTGATCTCCAGGATCCACCAGCTGAATATTTTGTTTAGAAAATCGTGAATTAATTAATAATATATCAATTATATCGAGTAAATATGTCAAATCTAACAAATTTTGTCGCCATGCTTGCAGGTGCCAATGATTTTATGAACAGCATGGGAAAAATGTACGTCGTCGTTGCGGTCGTTGCATTGATCCTGATTGGAATATTTGGTTATATGTATATGATAGACCAGAAAATATCCAGGTTGGAAAAGAAAATTAGAAAGGAGAATGGCAGATAAAATAGACATTTACGAGAGTTTTAGTCGTCAATTTGATAAAGCTGCAAGATTTACTGATATCGATGCCGGCCTGTTGGCTCAGATCAAGGCTTGTAATTCGGTATATCAAATGCGATTTCCGGTTGAGATTGCCGGGGAATACAAAGTGATAGAAGCATACCGCATTCAGCATTCACATCATCGCTTGCCCACCAAAGGAGGGATTCGGTATAGCTCCGTGGTCAGTCAGGAAGAAGTGATGGCGCTCGCCTCTCTGATGACCTTCAAATGTGCTTTGGTTGATGTGCCATTTGCCGGGGCGAAAGGAGGAGTTCGCATCAGTCCCCGGGATTACACCGAAAAGGAACTCGAAAAGATTACGCGGCGGTATACCACTGAACTGGTCAAAAAAAATTTTATAGGACCCGGGATCGATGTGCCTGCTCCCGATTATGGTACGGGGGAACGTGAAATGGGCTGGATCCTGGATACGTATAGGCTATTGGCGGGGGAAGATATCAACGCCGCAGCCTGCGTGACTGGCAAACCGGTTCAGATCGGAGGTGTACGGGGCCGGGGCGAGGCAACTGGCCGGGGTGTTTTCTATGCCATCCGCGAATTGTTGCGGGATGAGGAGCTTCTTGACACCATTAACCTAACGGCTGGTACCAAAGGCAAAACAGTTTGTGTTCAGGGACTGGGAAAGGTAGGAGCTACTTCGGCGATGATTTGTCAGAAAGAAGGGGGAATGAAGATTATTTCGGTAGCCGAATACGAAGGAGCGATTTATAATGAAAATGGCCTCGATATCGAGGATCTGGTTCAGCACCGGGCCCAAACCGGCTCCATATTGGATTTTCCGGGGGCTCAAAATCTGGAAGACAGAGACCAGACCCTGTATATCGAATGCGATGTATTGATACCGGCTGCTTTGGAGGATCAGAT
Organism: uncultured Bacteroidota bacterium; assembly: GCA_937952445.1. Lineage (GTDB taxonomy): Bacteria > Bacteroidota > Bacteroidia > Chitinophagales > Saprospiraceae > Membranihabitans. The sequence goes on from CALGAA010000384.1 coordinate 4,063, forward strand.
ACATATCGAAAACGCGGATCGCGTAAAAGCAAAAATAATCGCCGAAGGCGCCAATGGTCCCATTTCGGCCGATGGAGAACAAATTTTATTGGATAAGAATATACTTATATTACCGGATATCTTTGCCAATGCTGGCGGAGTGACCGTTTCTTACTTTGAATGGCTAAAAAATCTCGAGCACGTTCGGTTTGGTCGAATGGATAAACGCTTCAATGAAGACACCTATCTCAGTATAGTCAACCTAATAGAACGACTCACTGGTGAAAAGGTGGACACCCTGGAAAAATTGGAAATAACCCGGGGAGGAGATGAAATTGACCTGGTCCGTTCAGGTCTGGAGGAAACCATGATGACTGCTTACAAATCGATCCGTGGAGAGATGAAAAAATCAAATATACGAGATATGCGAACCGCGGCGTTTGTGGTTTCGTTGAACAAAATCGCTGCAGATTACCGGGAGTTGGGGGTATTCCCGTAGGATGAATTATACTTAATCAATTGAAATGCTTCTGATATCGGCATTCGAATTGAAAAATACGAAAGATCAGGGCATGGAAATATTTGTTTATTACCTTAAAATTAAATTATGGCAAATTTAAAATTAGATGGTATTGATAAAATGATCATCAAGATCCTGCAGGAAAATTGCAAGATCACGAACCTGGAACTTTCCAAAAGAATCGGTCTTTCCCCTGCACCCACCCTTGAGCGGGTTAAAAAATTGGAATCCAGCGGTGTGCTGGCCAGTTATCACGCTCATGTTGATCGCAACAAAATCGGGCTAAGCGTACAAACCTATCTTTTGGCTGAGATTGCTTGGCACATCGATGACGCATTAGATCATTTTTTGGAGAAAATCAATAAGATCGACGAAGTAGTCGAGTGTTACATTATCACGGGGGAAGCAGACGCTTTGATGAAAATCGTATGTAAAGATATACCTACTTATGAGAATTTGCTATTCAAAACTTTATCCAAAATCGAAGAAATCGAACGACTGAAAACCCTGATGACGTTGTCGCAAGTCAAAAACACACACGTGCTTCCTTACGATTACGACAGCGATACGGAGAATGAATAATTGATTTCACGGAATCTTCTCCGATTTCATGGTGATTGTTCATTGAAAATATTTTTGCGGGAGGTTTTAGAAATTAGCACCTCCCGTTGAACCGAACCAAAAGAATGGAACATTGACGGGCAAATTACTTTGGCAGATCGAATCTCCAAATCAGGCGGTTTCATATCTCTTTGGGACGATGCACATCCGGGACTCTCGGGTCACATCGCACCTGAACCGTGCCAAAGAATGCATTGAAAAGGCGGAGCGGTATTACTCGGAAATTGAAATGACATCCGGAGTGCAGGACCTCAGTGCATCTCAGCACATGCCAGTTGGCACAGATATACGATCCTATTTATCGGATCATCAATACGACCGACTTAGAAAAAGTATCCTTAAATCTTTTCGATTGGATATTGAACAGTTCAAAACCCTCTATCCTTTGATTTTATACAATCTGATCCTGACGTCCATTCTGAGTAATGACCTGGATGAGATAATGGATTTTCATTTGTTTCGACATGCTAAAAATCAGGGGAAACATATGCATTATCTGGAAAGTCAGTGTGACCAAATTGGTTTGTTTCATCGAATACCTATCGATTATCAAATCAGATCGCTTCGACAACTCGGTCGGCAACCAGCAAAAGCTAAGAGACAATTGTGGTCTTTGCTGGAAGATTATTCCCGGGGGAGAACTCGTCAATTATACCAAAAGTCAAAAAGGCAACTGGGCAAGATGCGTCATTTGTTGCTGTATCAACGCAACATCCACATGGCACAAACCATTGCTGAGGACCTCAGTGAGAAATCAGGATTTGTGGGCGTAGGGGCGGCGCATCTGTATGGTTACCAGGGGATATTGAGGATTTTAAAATATTCTGGTTTTAAAATCCAACCTTTGTCATGACTTCTTGTATTTATAATACCCCTGTATCAGCGGTTGATGTTGAAAATGGTGAGGGTTTTAGTGAAACAGATCGTTCAAAAGATTAGAATACGAAGGAAATGAAAAAATCAAAAATTCAAATTGAGGTGACATTGGATGAGGATAAGGTACCCGTGGAAATCAGATGGAAAGCGGAAGACAGTTCCAATCCTCAATTTAAAGCGGTCAAAAGTATTTTTCTGTCCCTTTTTGATGAGGAAACTGAAGATACCATGAAACTCGACTTATGGACCAAAGAGTTTAGGGTGGATGAAATGGACAAGTTCGTTTTTCAGACCCTGCGTACGATGGCCGATTCGTACCATAAAGCAACCAATAACAGTGAGTTGGCCAACCACATGGTTTCATTTGCGGAATTTTTCGGAAAAGAAACGGGTTTGCTTACACCTCAAAATCCAGAAGACGGTCATAGATCAAATTAAAATCCACTTCTCCGTATTGTTCCTGGATACGCTTCAATTTTGACCTGATTTCCCGGGTGTTGAGTTGACCGATACTTCCTTCATGGGTATGGTGGATTTCCGGAATTTTCCCGGGTTCTTCTTCCATTTGCTTTTTGACCAATAGATAGGCCTCCCGGAAGGGAATGCCCTGATCAACCTTTTCTTTGATCAATTCTACGGAAAAGGCCTGTGCATACAGAGGGTCTTTCATCAGATCCGGTTGCACTTCAATTTTTTCAATAACAAAATCCACGATGTCAAGGCAATCGAGAAATATTTCCATTTTGGGGAAGGCGATTTCTTTGAGAATTTGATAATCCCGATGGTAACCTGTAGATAGGTTTTGTATGACTGAATTCACCTCATGGGGTAGCGTGGTGATGGAATTGAACCGTGCCCGAAGCAATTCAAATACATCGGGATTTTTTTTATGGGGCATTATGCTTGAGCCGGTTGTGTATTCTTCCGGTAAACGTACAAAACCATAATTCTGGGAGTTGTACTGGCACACATCCATCGAAAATCTGGCTAGTGTAACGCAGACCCCGGCCATAGCATTTGCAATAAAAAACTCGGATTTCCCCCGGTTCATCGAAGCGGAAATAACGTTGTATTCCAAATCTGTAAATCCGAGCAATTCGGTGGTTCGGCGACGATTGATGGGGAAGGAGGTACCGTATCCCGCCGCTGATCCCAGAGGATTGTGGTTGATAATTTCAAGCACGGATCGAACCAATGCGTAATCGTGGATCAAAGCTTCACCGTAGGCCCCAAACCAAAGTCCAAATGAAGACGGCATAGCCACTTGCATATGGGTATATCCGGGCATCAGAACATCCTGATGTAGATCTGATTTTCGTAAAAATTTATCGATCAGCCCTTCCAGTTTTTTACCGACTTGATGGAGAAAATCCCGGTAATACATTTTTAGATCGACCAGAATTTGATCATTTCGGCTTCTGGAAGTATGCAATTTTTTTCCCGGTTCCCCGATTTCCCTGGTCAAAATCAATTCGATCTGGGAATGGACATCCTCCACACCTTCTTCTATTCTAAACTCCCCTTTTTGAACCTGAAGAATGAGTTGACGAAGCTGATCCAAAATCTGCCTGGCATCCGAACGCGAGATTATATCCCTTTCCATCAACATGATGGCATGAGCCATACTCCCATAAATATCGTAGGCTGCGATTTTGACATCGAGTTCGGCATCCTGTCCGATGGTAAATTCTTCAATGATTTTATTGATGTTTTTCTTATCGCTCCAAAGCTTGTTCATTCCATGTGATTTATAAGGCTTTCGATAATTTTCTTGTAGGTCTTGTACCCCTCCTCCAACTCCGCTATCTCGATGTATTCATCCGCGGTATGCGAGCGTGCAGAATCTCCGGGTCCTATCTTGAGGCTGGGAAATGGCATCAGTGCCTGGTCACTGAGCGTGGGGGAGCCAAACTTATGTAGCCCCAGGTCATCGATAACCCTGGTTAATAAATGGTCCTCTGGTAAAAAAGAAGAATTTAGCCGGTACGATCGTGCTTCCAGCTTAGAAGAGGTCGCCTCGTCCAATAGCTGGAATACTTCCTGATTACTGTACCTTTCGTTGACCCGCACATCGATGACAAAAGTGCAGCGATCCGGAATGACATTATGTTGGCTGCCTGCATTGATTTGGGTAACCACGGCTTGCGTATCCGGTAAATATTTGGACCTTCTGTCAAATGTTAAATTTCGGATGATGTCAATGTCGTCACAGGCGATATACAGTGCATTTTTACCTTCCAGACGTGCGGCGTGTCCTGCTTTACCAACAGCGGTTCCATCCACTACCATCAATCCCCGTTCAGCTACAGCTGCCTGCATCCGCGTGGGTTCTCCCACTATCGCTCCCCATGGTGTGGCGATGTTTTGAAGTACGGATTGGATTCCCCCCGGACCGGATATTTCTTCTTCAGCAGAAGCTATGAGCATGAGATTGAACGGTAAACTTTGCTCCTCATAATAGTCGATAAAAGTTTCAATCAGGCAACACAAAGCCCCTCCCGCATCGTTGGATCCGAGTCCGTACACTTTTCCTGCTTCCACTGAGGGGTCAAAGGGATCCCGGGTATAAGAACTAGCTGGCTTTACTGTATCGTGGTGTGAATTGAGTATCAGGACCGGTGCTTCTTCCTTCCAGTATTTGTTCCGGGCCAGAATATTGTTGGAGATGCGTTCAACCCCGATTCCCCGTGATCGCAAGTCTTGTTCGAGAAAATCGGCCGTCTCGTTTTCTTCCCGGCTGTAAGAAGGTATTTTGATTAAATTTTGAAGTCGTAGAAGAATAGAATCCATTATTCATAAATTCTGGTTCCGGCAAGTTCTGATCCGCTTGTCAGTTCATCCAATCCTGTAATCCACACCTCCTGTACGCCATTAATGAGGGCATAGAAGGCATTGTCGAGTTTCGGGATCATCCCCAGGGTAATCACCTCTTCCATTTTCAATGCTTTGTATTGGGCATAGTTGAGGGAAGGATATAACGTGGAGTCATCATCCGGATCCTTTAATACTCCTGCTTTATCCATTCCAAAGATCAGGCGGATGTCGTAATCGCGAACGAGGGCTTTGGCGAGTTGGGTAGCGATGCTATCCGCGTTGGTATTGAGCAACTGTCCGTTATTATCATGGGTGATCGCGCAAAATACAGGCGTAACCCGGAGTTTCAGAATTTTTTTAAGCGCAAACGTATTCACCGAATCGATGTCGCCTACGTAGCCATAATCGATCGATTCAACCCGTCGTTTTCGGGCCCGAATGACGTTGAGATCTGCTCCTGACATACCGAGGGTGAGCACGTTGTGTTTTTGGAAAAGACTGACAATTCGTTTGTTATACAATCCGGCGTAAACCATAGTTGCGATGTCCAAAGCAGCAGCGTCGGTGATCCTTCTGCCGTCGACCATTTTGGGTTCAAAACCCATGCGTTGGGTAACTTCACTGACTTTAGCACCACCACCGTGAACTATCAGCTTTGAACCATCGAGCTGTGCAACATATCGCGCCAATTTTTCGATATTCTCTTCGTTCTCGAGTAGTTTGCCACCTACTTTAATGATCGTTAGTTGCTCCATTTTACCGGCGTTTGACAATATAATTGTGGGATTATCCCAATATGTGTTTCAAAATAACCTGCGCCGCATAAATCCGGTTTTCGGCCTGTTCCCCAACCAGGGACATATCAGAATCCAAAACATCATCTGCTACCACCACATTGCGTCTCACCGGAAGACAGTGCATAAATTTCCCATTGTTGGTCAATTCCATTTTTGATTTGGTTACCGTCCATTCCGGACGATCCAGGGTAATCTGACCATAGGAGTGGTAAGATGACCAATTTTTCGCATAAACAAAATCAGCATTCTCGAATGCTTCATCCTGGTTATGGGTCACCCGTGCATGACCTGTATATTGATCGGCCAATTCCATGCCTTCCGGACAGGCGATTGTCAAATCGTATCCGGCCTGTTGAATGGTTCGGCTAAACGAATTAGCAACCGATTGTGGCAGTTTTCTGGGATGGGGAGCCCAGGTCAGTACGATTTTTGGTCTTTCGGTTTTCCGGGTTTCCTCGATGGTCATCAGATCTGCCAGACCCTGAAGGGGATGCAGCGATCCCGATTCCAGATTTACGATGGGTTTACTGGCATGCCGGGCAAACCGGGTGATGAAATCATCGTGATAATCTTCGTAGGGATCCTGAAGCTTTGGAAAAGCTCTGATGGCGATGATATCGGAATACCGACTGAGGACTTCTGCCTGTTCTATGATGTGTTCCGCAGCATCTCCATTCATCACCATTCCTTTTTTGGTCTCGAGTTTCCACGCGCTATCAGCAGCAAGATTGATGCATTCCAGGCCGAGTTTTCGGGCTGCGATCTCGGTACTCAAACGTGTTCGCAAGCTTGGATTAAGGTACAGGCAGGTCAGTATTTTACCGGTACCTGGCTTCTCCAAAAGGCCTTCCTTTTTCAATTGTAAACCTTCGCGTGCGAGAGCCAGAATATCATCGATCGCGTCTGTATTGATAAAATTTTTCATCTATTGTCGTAATAATTCGGTGAAGCCTTCTACAAAAATATCAATTTCCTGTTGTTTTATGGTCAGCGGAGGGAGCAATCGCATGGTGTTCGGTGTTTTCGCTGATCCTGTAAAGATCTTTTTTTCAAATATCAGTTTTTTCCGAAATTCAGAGATCGGAAAATCAAAATCCATGGCGATCATTAACCCTCTTCCCCGAATCGCCTTAATTTGTGGAATGGTTTTTAACCTTTTAATCAATTCAGTTCCGACCTGTCTTGCATTTTGGATAACCTTTTCTTTTTCAAAAACTTCCAGTACGGCGAGGGATGCGGCACAGGCC
>CALGAA010000385.1 GCA_937952445.1 uncultured Bacteroidota bacterium
GCGTCGAGACGATCCACAATCTGATCAGGCAAAGAAATCTCGATGGTGTCTAGTACGGGCACGTATTGCTTTCCCACGAAAAATGCTCTGCCATTTTCGAGGACCGTGACCTGGTAGGTTTGACAAAACCCAAAGCATGGAGTACGCTCATAGCTTAGTAGTTTCCTGGAATCGGGAATTTGATCGAGCGATTTCACCGGGGAGCAATTAGCAAGTAAACAGAACAGGATTGGAACGGCAATATACAGATGCTTCATCTCGCATAATTATGATAAAGAAAGGGGGCTCATGTCAGCAATCTGTAGCGATAAACTACATTCCAGAAATCCCGGATGGGAACAAAAGGGATTCCTTCGGGCTGACATAAACCCCAGAAGCTGAATTTATCAACTCCTTTCGTCCGTAAAAAGTTCGTATAAAATCTGCAAATTCGGTTCAAGTATGATTTCTGTCCGGCGGTTTAACTTTTTGTTTTCTTCCGAATCATTTGGAGCCACTGGTTCGTAGAAGGCGCGACCCGAAGCTGTAATTCGTTCAGGATTGAGTCCGTTTGCTGTCAGAATTTGAACCACCGCCGTTGCCCGTTCCGCACTTAATTGCCAATTTCGGAAGGGTGTACCGTCCGAGTCGGTATGACCGACCACGTTGATGTTGATGTTGGGATGATTTCGCAGCACTTCAGCAAACTGGATAAGGGCTCTTCTTCCTTTGTTATCGATGACATTGCTTCCCTTCCCAAAAAGCAAATCCTGGCTGAGAGAAATATACACTTTGCCGCGTTGCTCCCGAACATTCAATTCGGAGGGGGTAAAATCTGACAGTGCCTGTGCTACCATCGAACGAAGGGTATCCATCCGCACCTTTTGTTCATGTGCCTGTTGGCGCAGACTGGTCAGACTGGCCTCCCGCCTGTCGATTTCACGGGCCAGGCTGTCCAACCGGGTTCTTTGTTGTTCGAGGTCTTTTTCCTTTGCTGCCAATTCTCTGGAGAAGGCCGCCATATCTTCCGAATAGGTGGTGATCAGTTTGTCCTTTTCCTCGAGCGCGTTTTCGTACGACTGCCTGAGCTGTTCATTGCTCCCCTGTAGGGCAGCGTATTTTTCTTTTGTGGCGGTGAGTTCTTTCCGAAGGTCCTCCAGGATCTGTATACGTTGCCTCAGATCGGCAATGGTGGCTTCCTGAAACTCATTGGTTTTCTGGGCCTCGACGAGCCGCCTGTCCGTAGATTGATATCTACGTTCGAGGGCCTCGTATTTTTTGGACGAGACACATGATGTGCACAGCCACCCGGCCAGCAGCATCAGACCTACCAATTGTTTCATTGTGCCCATAATTTTCCAATGCAAAGATAAAATTTAATAATATTGTCTGACAGTTATCACTTTTTATTTATGAAAAACGAATTTTGGATTTTAATTTTACTTCCTTTCCTGTGTTTAACGTCTTGTGAACACAAACCTGACCGAGCTACCAGTACCGATTCCGGGATTTATGACAAGGCGGGGGGAGATACTTCCCTGAGTGGCAAGGATCGGGCCATTCTCGATTTATCCATTTCAGATTCCTCAAAATTTCACTTTTTTGTAGAAAACCCTGCCGGAACCACCCAATACCAACGATTTAACTTTCATCAAAATCAGTGGCAGGCTGTTGATTTTCCCATCCAAAAAAAATTTATCGGCGGGCCGTTACACACCGGTCGCATCATTCATCAAAACGATCTTTGGCAGGATTCTTCCTGGTTTTTTCTATATAGTCAACAAGTTGAGCGTGAGATGGTTCTGGAGGTGAAGCCTCTGGCTTTGATCGAAATCAACGACAATCCCCTGCAGTCGGTGTACATATTGATGCCTGTCGAGGAGGAATTGCAGCCGGAAAATTGTACCCGTTTTGACGATTGGTTTACGACCTGTAATGATCAACGGTTTTTTATCCAATATTGGATCGAACACCAATTTGCTCCCCGGTACATCCGGCGGATTCAATGGAAACCTTTTGCGTGGCCACAAACGGGGCAATAATTATGGTACGCGCAATCGTGCATGTATTTTGCCTGCCGCATGGATGATTCAGCCGATGCAAAAATCAAATTTTTTCCTGTCACCCTTCTTCTTTTTTCCTTTTCAATATAGGAACATCTTTGAGAACCAATTGGACCGTCTTCGGAATTCGTTCTTCAAACAGCACGATTTTTCCGTTTTTTAATTCCTCCACGATGGGCTCCTGGTAGTGTCGGATCGTGACCAATTCCAGGTCGAGTTCATTGACGATATTAAACTCATGACCGATTTCTTCGAGCAACCGGTTGATGCGGTTGGGATTGTCCGTCATGCATACGGTAAATGAAATCGCTGTATTGCGCATGAGATTGACCCGGATACGGTGCTTGTCAAAGAGGGTAAACAACCGGCTCAGGTGGTGTTCTGCAACAAAAGAAAGATCACGGGTGCTGATCGACAACAACCGCTGGTTTTTCTTCACTACCACCACCGGCGGATAGGAAATTTCATTAAAATCACCGATCAGGGTGCCCGGTTGATCAGGCTCAATAAAAGAATTGACCCGGAGAGGTATGTTTTTATTCTGAAGTGGTTTGATCGTTTTGGGATGAATAACTTTTGCCCCGTAATATGTCATTTCGATCGCTTCCTGGTAGGACAGTCGATCGAGCAGTGAAACATTCTCAAACAACCGGGGATCGGCGGTTAATACGCCGGGCACATCTTTCCAAATGGCCATGTACTCAGCATCCAGGCAGTACGAACACACAGCGGCGGTATAATCCGATCCTTCCCGGCCCAGGGTGATCGAATTTTGATGGTCATCCGAGGCTATAAAACCCTGAGTGAGAACAAATTGGTGCTGATCAAACGTGGGAATCACCGTTTTTTGAAACAACCACGATGTTTCGTTCCAATTGACCTGACCTTCGCGATGCGTGCTATTGGTCCGGATGATTTCCCGCGCATCCAGCCAGGCCAGGTTAAGGTTTCTTTTTTGCGTCAAATAGGCTGATAAAATGAGGGAGGAAATCAATTCTCCCAAAATAACGATTTGATCGTACAGATAATCGTACGGGGGCTTATTGGTGTCGGCTCCTACGTCGGCTATATATTTCAATTTGGATTCGATGATCTGGTCTAGTTTTTGGGTCAGGTGATCCGAATCCAATTCAAGCTCTCTCATTACCATCCGGGACTCTGACCAAATTTCTCCCACAGCCGAAATGGCTTTGGATGAATCGCTCAACGTCATTTGAACCACCTCTTCGAGCGCATTCGTGGTTTTGCCCATGGCAGAAACTACAATCATCAGCCGATGAGAAGGAAGGGCTTCTATGATGTTTCCCACATTTTTGATTGCATCCGCGTCTTTGACCGATGCACCTCCAAATTTATAGACTACGTATTGATCCATGATATCAAGTACTGGGATGTTAGATTTTTGCAAATATAAAATATTCTCTATGGAACGATCGTATTCCTTAGGAGAACAAACGTGCGAGGATAAATTCAACACCGGTCGCGGATATGGACAAACCACTTAAGAAACATTTTGGGAACCACTTGCCCCCGGCCGTTCAGATGCCACCGTTTTATCGTGAGAACAGGTTTTGCGAAGCAGAACGACCATGCCCGCAAGAGTTTGGTATATTTTCTTTATCTTTCAAACCTGATTGAAAATCAATTCTATGAATAAACTGTACGGGAGTTTACTTTTTATTTTTCTCATTCCCTTTATAGGGTATGCCCAAAAGCCCCCCGAACTTTCATCCTCAGAAATATATCACAAACTTGAAAAACTGGGCACCTTGGCCAATGTCCTTTACGTTGCTGCTCATCCTGACGATGAGAACACCAGTCTGATCTCTTATTTTAGTAACGAACGACATTTTTCGACCACCTATCTTTCCCTGACCAGGGGTGATGGAGGTCAAAATCTCATCGGACCTGAGATCGGTTCCCTGTTGGGAGTAATTCGTACGCAGGAATTACTTGCGGCGCGTCAGATCGACGGCGGAAACCAAATTTTTACCCGTGCTGTGGACTTCGGCTATTCCAAACACCCAGATGAAACCTTTGATATCTGGAACAAGGAAGCCGTATTGCACGATGTAATTTGGGCTATCCGAAAGGTGCGGCCGGATGTAATCGTCAACCGATTTGATCATCGGTCTCCGGGAAGTACGCATGGTCACCACACCGGTTCTGCGATCCTGAGTTTTGAAGCATTTGATATGGCCGCTGACCCTGACGTATTTCCCCGGCAACTGCAATACGTGGAGCCGTGGCAACCCAGGCGCTTGTTTTTTAATCCTTCCTGGTGGTTCTATGGGAGTCAGGAAAAGTTTGAAGCTGCAAATAAAACGGATATGTCTGCCGTGGACGTGGGTGTGTACTATCCCTTATTGGGTCTATCCAACAATGAAATTTCAGCATTGTCGAGGAGCCAGCACCGATGTCAGGGGTTTGGGAGAATTGGTAGCCGGGGCGAGGAGTTGGATTATCTGGAATGGTTAAAGGGGGATAAACCAGCAGGTATGGATCCGTTTGCGGGGATCAATACGACCTGGAGTAGGGTAGACGGGGGTGATAAGATCAAAACGATCTATGATCGAGTCCTGGCCGACTATGACTTCACCAATCCGGCAGCGATCGTTCCGGCGTTGATCGATCTGCTCGAAGCTATACAGATCATGCCTGACCACGCCTTTAAAGAAGAAAAAATAAGGGAGTGCAAGGAGCTTATTCAGGCGTGCGCAGGCTTATATCTCGAAATGAAAAGCCATACCAATCATCTTGTGCCGGGGCAGGATGCCAGTGCGCACTGGGAGGTGATCAACCGCTCTGCGATTCCCATGAACATTCGTCAGATAGAACTTCTGCCGTGGAAACAGAGCCTTCGACTGGACCTGCCGCTGGAAGTCAATGAAAAACGCGAAGGACGCGTGGAATTTCAGGTTCCGGACGATGCGTGGTATACCAGTCCTTATTGGCTCAATAATCCCCACAGCATAGGATTGTACGAGGTGGATGATCTCACTCACATTGGGCTTCCTATCACCCAAAGATATTTTAAAGTGCGTTTTGATTTGGAGATTGATGGGCGGGCGTTTTCTGTCATAAGAGATATGGTGAATGTGATCAACAAGCCCGAAAGGGGAGCAGTTTACCGACCAGTGGAAGTCATTCCTGCATATACCTTGCAGGTGCAAAATCCCATCCTGTTTCTTCAAAAAGGAGAATCCAAAAAACTCGGTGTTCAGGTCCGGAACCACCAGCTTGCGCGGATTTCGGGCGACACCTTAAAGTTGTTAATGCCTGAAGGTTTTACCTGCCAGCCCTCCTTTTATATCTTATCAGACGATGAAATTAAGACCTATGATTTTGAAATTTCGGGACCTGATGAGGATATTAAAGATATGGTCCGGGCACAGGTATGGACCAGAGATGGAAAGATGTACGATCGGAGTATGACGATGATTGAATACGAGCATATACCCCTGCAAACCGTACTGGAGCCGGCTCAATCCACCGTCGTTAGCCTTCAGATCGCATCAGCGGTGAGTAAAATCGGCTACATTCAGGGAGCAGGCGATGAAATACCCCGGTTTTTGTCTGAAATTGGAATTTCTTCCGATCTGCTTACCCCTGCTGATATTCCCCATACTAACCTGGACACCTACGATGCCATTGTATTGGGAATCCGCGCCCTCAATACGCTCGACGGTATCGACGAAGCGATGCCTTACTTGCTCAACTATGCGCACGATGGGGGCACGCTGGTATTGCAGTACAATACCAACCACGCGCTGAAGACCAACCGGTTTTCACCATTTCCTCTGGAGATTTCCCGAAATCGCGTGACGGATGAAGGTTCGCCCGTGCGCATATTGAATCCGGATCATCCTGTATTGAATTTTCCCAATCAGATCGATGAAGAGGATTTCGAGGGATGGGTACAGGAACGCGGTCTTTACTTTCCGGGAAAATACGCCGATGAGTTTGAAACCGTGTTGGCTTTTAAAGACCCGGGAGAAGAATTCCTTCCGGACGGCCTGCTGATTGCTCCTTACGGAAAAGGCCATTACGTTTATACCGGGCTCAGTTTTTTCCGGGAGTTACCTGCGGGTGTGCCAGGTGCATTTAAATTGTTTGTCAATATATTATCATTGGATAAAGCACAAAATTAAGATACATATGAGTGGACAAATATCGTGGTTGGACTGGCTGGTTTTGGGAGGCAGCTTGTGCTTTATCGTAGTGATAGGTATTTGGAAAAGTCGGAAGGATAAGGAATTGGATGGATTTTTGCGGGGAGGGAATGAAGCTTCCTGGCTTACGGTTGGTTTGGGGGTCATGGCTACCCAGGCCAGCGCGATCACCTTTTTGAGCACACCGGGACAGGGATTTGCGGATGGGTTGGGATTTGTCCAGTTTTACTTTGGCTTGCCGCTGGCGATGATCGTTCTGTGCATCACTTTTATTCCGTTGTATTACAAGCTCAAAGTTTATACGGCATATGAATTTTTGGAGAATCGTTTTGACTTAAAGACCAGAAGCCTGACGTCTTTTCTGTTTCTGGTCCAACGTGGTTTGGCTGCCGGAATCACCATCTACGCTCCGGCTATTATTTTATCGACGATTATGGGCTGGTACCTCTCGCTGACCTGTGTCATTATCGGGGTTCTCGTGATCCTCTACACTGTCAGCGGTGGAACGAAGGCTGTCAATGTCACCCAACGATACCAGATGTTTATTATCCTGGGCGGAATGGTTATGGCCTTTTATCTATTGATTGATTCCTTGCCCGGGGAAATGACGTTCGCCAACGCCTGGGATTTGGCAGGACTCCACGGTAAAACCCAGGCGCTGGATTTTAGTTTTGACCTGAATAACCGATATACTTTTTGGAGTGGAATTACGGGGGGATTCTTTCTGGCTCTGGCCTACTTCGGGACCGACCAAAGCCAGGTGCAAAGATACCTTTCGGGCCAATCGATCCGGCAATCCCAGTTGGGGTTGATATTTAACGGAATTTTTAAAATACCCATGCAGTATTTTATCCTTCTGACCGGGGTGATGGTATTTGTTTTTTACCAGTTCAATCAATCTCCCTTGTTTTTTAACCCGCTTGGGGAACAAATTGTCATGTCGAGTGAATACGCAGCAGATTATGAGGCGGTCCACGAGCAATATGAAATGGTTAGTAACCAGAAATCCGCTTTGTCACTGGATTTTGTCCGGAGCGGGGATCCAATTCTCGGGCAACAAATTCTGGAATTGGATCAACGTGAAAAGGAACTTCGGGAGGAGGCTAAAGTTATTATTTCGCAAGCAGATCCTGCAATCGAAACCAACGATAAGGATTACGTTTTCATCAATTATATCCTGCATCATCTTCCTAAAGGGGTAATCGGACTCTTGCTTGCAGTGATATTCGCCGCTGCTATGTCCTCCACTTCAGCTGAACTCAACGCTCTGGCCACCACTTCCATAATCGACATTTATCGACGAACCATCCGTCCCGGTCTTACCGAAAATCACTACCTGACTGCCTCCAAAGTAGCTACCTTCCTATGGGGTGTCGTAGCTATCCTCTTTGCCACGTTTGGGACATTATTCGAAAATTTAATCCAGTTGGTCAATATTATCGGATCGATATTTTACGGAACCATCCTCGGTATCTTCCTGGTGGCCTTTTATATCCGGTATGTCAAAGCAAATGCGGTTTTTATAGCAGCCTTAATTGCAGAAGCGGTCGTAATTTATATGTATTTCACCTCCGATATTGGCTTTCTGTGGTACAACGTGATCGGCTGTGTGCTCGTCGTGGGGATTTCCATTCTGATCCAGATGGGTTTACGTCGTACTGGCAAATAGTCCGTGTTGTCCAAAGATATACATCCAGTGCGTTAGCCCTGAAGTTCTCTCAATTTGTGTGTGAGTCTGAGAATTATATCGATGCCTGCGCTGTTCACACCCAGATCCCGATACAAACGGATGACCTGTTCGACCTGATCCAATTCATCCTCATGGATCCATTCGTCGTCCGAATCGCGGTGAATTTCAAAAAATTCGTACTCCATCCATTCATCCATATTTTTGCGGGTAATCCCGTGAAACTGAATAATTTTTTGGAGGCGGATATATTTTGTCGATTTCATGGTTAACGCATTTTGGACAATTCGGTGAACAAATCCTTTTCTTTGGCAGAAAGATTTCTGGGTATGCTTATTTGTGTCTTGAGTAAGAGATCGCCCGATTGACCTTTTTGTTTGTACACTGGTAACCCTTTCCCTTTGAGCCGGATGGTCTCCCCGGGCTGAGTTCCGGCCGGAATTTTGATTTTTACCTTTCCATCCAGGGCATCTATGAGCATTTCGGTGCCCAGAACAGCTTGATAAAGATCCAGATGTACCGTTTGGATCAGATGAGAACCGTCTCGCTGGAAATTGGTATTATTTTCAATCTGGAAGGTAATGTAAAGATCCCCCCTGGGCCCGCCATCGGGTGAGGGGCCTCCCTGGCCTTTGATGCGGATGATCTGGCCATCTTCTATCCCAGCCGGTATGGTGATCCGGATTTTATTTCCGTTCACATTGAGTACGTGCTTTTTATCCTCCAGAATCTCGGTGAGTGGAAGCTGGAGGCTGGCATTGAAATCCTGACCTTTCATGCTTTGCCGGAATCCTCCACCGAATGGATCTCCACCTGTGGACCTTCCACCTCCAAAAAAGTCCCTGAAAAAGTCGGAAAAATCACCTGCATCTCCACTGTAGGTGAATTCCTCCCACCGACCACCGCCGGGATCGCCTTGTCTGCCCCAACTCTGGGATCTGGAATATTGCTGGCCTCCGCCCGCTTTTTCAAAAGCATCCGCGTGCTCCCAGTTCTCGCCGTATTTGTCGTATTTTTTCCTTTTCTCCGGATCACTCAGGACGGCATGGGCTTCGTTAATTTGCTTGAATTTTTGCTCGGCTTCCTGATCTCCCGGATTGACGTCAGGGTGGTACTGCCGCGCCAATTTACGATACGCTTTTTTGATGGCTTTGGCATCGGCGTTCTTGTCGACCCCCAGTACTTTATAGTAATCTATGAATTTCATTATCGTCGTCCTAAAGTTTAGATTATTTATGATAAAATAATAATTATAATCAATTTTTGTTTGGTAAAGTTCTTATTTTGACCTTGATTGTAAACGAATGGACATGTTACCGGGGGAACTGATCAGCGAGGAAAAAGTGGTGAGATTAGCCCCGGAAAATATGTGATCATATGTGGAAAAATCTTAAACAACTCTATCAGCTTCTCAAAAAATTCACCAATCGGGTGGTGATTGGTGATCCGTTGTTAATCAATGCTTATCGTAGTTATGGCAACGAGGAGGATATTATTTTGCGTGGCCGGGTGATCGAGAACGAAGGGATTACCGTTCAGAAAGAGGATGGCTTGTGGAGAAATTTGGTCAACAACATTCGCCGTTTTGAAACCGATGAGATCCGGTCTCTGCCTGTCCATCTGGCCCTTGACGGCCAATTGCATAAGCAGGTCACCGACCGGGAAGGGTATTTCGTGTTCAAAGTCCCGCAGACCAGGCCGGTAGCAGCGTCATATGTTCATTGGGAAAAAGGCGAATTGTCGTTGCCTGAACACCGGTATAAATCGAGTCAGTTGATCAAAAACTCCATCGAGATCATGCGCCCGGGACGCCTGAGCCAATTCGGGATAATCAGCGATATCGACGATACGATTTTGAAGTCCCACGTAGGTTCGTGGTTGAAGCTTCAAATGATCTACGTGACTTTATTCAAAAACGTTTACCAGCGAAAACCATTTGAGGGCATGAGTGAAGCGCTCAAGTATCTGGCTTATGATCAGGAGGGCAATCACGTCAATCCCACTTTTTATGTGTCCAATAGTCCGTGGAGTCTATACGAAGTGTTGGAAGAGTTTTTACAAATCCATGGGATGCCCAAAGGGCCAATTTGTCTACGGGATTACGGGGCCTTCTTTGGTCGACAGTTGGAAGATTTTCGACAACATAAGAGCCGGACTATAGATCATCTGATGGAGTTTTATCCGAAGTTGCCTTTCATTCTGATCGGGGATGCAACGGAGAAGGACGCTGATATTTATCTGGAGAAATTTCATAAATTCCCCGGTCGGGTTCTGGGGATCTTTATCCGGCAAGGACGTAATCCAGATTCCAATGTAAGGGTCCGGCAACTATTTGAAACCTATCCGGATCAACCCTTTTTTCTGGTTCAGCATTCGATCGATATCATTCGGCATGTTCGCCAAAGCATTGTATTTGACCGGATTATCTGATAGAACATCGTATATATTCATGTGATTCAACGTAGAAAGCCATCCATACGCGCATGCGGATTCCATTAAGTCTGTATTAATAAGGTCTACTTTTAGTTTTATAACCCACTGACATTTAGCACAATAACCAGCATTGCAACTTGTTTAAATACAACGATATTTGGATATGTTTGCAATAACATCGTCCTTTGCCATACGGCCCCGTCTGGGCAGGACTCAGTATTTGTATGGATAATTTCGGAATTTATGAGACCCTTAAATGGAGAACCTTATTGAAACGCCAACATAGTTCCTGAAGATGATTGCGGAATTAGGCAAATTCCAAAGGACTCAAATTAATAACCGGGCTTATTTGATGATGAAAACAAGTGAGTTTTAGGGCATTTTAAAAAACAAATGGTTATTTCCAGTGTTGTATATATATACATCTTTACATAACGTAAAGATTAAGACCTAAAAATAAAATGATATGAAAACAAACATTGGAATTTCCGCCGATCACAAAAAAGAAGTGGCCGATAAGCTCAACATTTTGCTCGCCGATGAATTTGTGCTCTACACCAAAACACGGAACTATCACTGGAACGTGGAGAGTATGAACTTTACGGAAATGCACGATTTCTACGAAGAACAATACGACAAATTAGCAGAATTCATAGATGCAATTGCAGAACGGGTTCGGAAAATTGGTCATTATAGCTTGGGGCGGTTGGAAGATTATTTGAAGATCACCAATCTGGAAGAGCAGGAGACGACTTCTGATCCGAAGGCACAGCTCAAAAACTTACTTAAAGACCACGAATCCATCATCCGTGAATTGAGAAAATTTATTCCAGATTTGGAAGATAAATACATGGATACAGGATCCGCCGATTACCTGACCGGGCTGCTCCAGGAGCATGAAGAAATGGCCTGGATGATCCGATCACATCTCGGATAACGCCGTAAATTAAAAGAGATTTTAAAGTTGGACAAGCATTAGCCCTGTCCAACTTTTTTTTTGATTTATTCCCCAAAGCACGTACCCACAATGGATGAACTTGTCATTCCCGTTCGGTGAATTTCCCGAAAACCGCTTCTGAGTTGAGGTATTCATTCCATTGTTTACCCTTCAGTACTTTCACAACCCCCTTTTTTACCTATATGAAAATTCCATCGTCCTTTCAAGACGCTCAAACACCGTACCTTCAAATTTTTGGAAATAAACAGGAATATATGTGATCAACCAGGTCCAAACCGCAGATCTGCCCCAGTCAAATTCTGAACTACCAGGCATCTTTATCAATTAATGCCATTTGTAGTCAAGGTTATACGCGGTTTCGCTTCTTCGATATGACAAAAAATAACCTGGTCATATCTATGACGAAGGTAATGACCATTGCACCAGGATATATCATTGCGCCAAAATTGGAGCATTTTCCGTACCTTGAATCCAAAACCACAGCATATGGAACGCTTTAAAACGAAAACCGCAATCGTCACAGGCAGTACGAGTGGCATCGGAAAAGGGATAGCGCATCGGCTGGCTTCCGAAGGAGCCAACGTAGTGGTTAATTCTTACCGGAATCACGATCAAATATCCCAGATTCTGGCAGATATCACTTCAGGGGGAGGAAAGGCCACCTTTATTCGGGCGGATATGAGTAAGGTAGATGAGATAGAAAGCTTGTTCTCGCAGGCTGTCAAAGAATTTGGAAAGGTGGATATCCTGATCAACAATGCAGGGATACAGATCCACAGTCCTTTTTTGGAGGTCACTGAAGAGGATTATGACCGGGTCTTATCGGTCAACCTGAAAGGTTATTATTTCGCTGCACAAAATTTTGTAAAGCATGCCGTGAACCAGGGAATTAAAGGTGTGATCGTCAACAATAGTTCGGTCCACGAAATTATCCCCTTTCCCAATTTTGATTCCTATGCATTAAGCAAAGGAGGTGTTCGGATGATGACCCGAAATCTGGCGGTGGAACTGGCACCATATGGGATCCGGGTCAACAATATCGCGCCAGGTGCTATCGATACGGATATCAACGAGGCGCTGGATCAAAATCCTGAACTCATGCAAAAACTGTTGAATAATATATCCCTGCACCGGATGGGAACCGTAGAAGAAGTAGCGGCTGTCGTGGCTTTTCTGGCAAGCGATGAAGCTTCGTATGTCACAGGAGCGACGTATTTGGTAGATGGAGGATTGACCTATCATTATACAGAGCAATAGTTTAGGTGATTTCGATCCCAAATCAGCGGTCTGGGGCGGTACGAAGTCTTTCCAATTTCTGGTCAACCGGGCATTCCGGATGATGGGCACCCGGCAAATACCCGATACCCATTAAAAATTCTTTTACAATTTCGGGTCCCGTAAATTTGAAATGACTGCGAAATAATTTGGTCCATTCCGCTTCACTTGCAGGGTGATGCTGTTCCAGCCAACTGGCAAATGATCCATGATCATTCCGGATATCCAATATTTTTTGAGCATTGAAAATGGCGGCATGGATTTTTTGTTTATGGCGGATGATGCCGGCGTCATTCATCAATCGTTCCACATCCTGGTCATCGTATTGAGCCACTTTCTGGATATCAAATCCATCGTATGCCACCCGAAAGTTGTGATGTTTCTTCATAATCAGGGACCAATTAAGCCCGGCTTGGTTAATTTCCAACATCAGCCTTTCAAACAATTGATTGTCGTCGGTAGTGGGAAACCCGTACATGGTGTCATGGAAAATCTTATCCGGATCATCTTCCGGTAAATCTTTTGTTTTGGCGCAGTAGTGATTGGGAGGGATCATCGGTTAATCGGCTTGTGGGGTTCCGGGTGGTGGAAAATCAGTGTCCCGGGCGTCGATCACCAGTACCCAGTCATTTCCCATGCCCGTGGAAGGGGGCTGGATTTCTAACCCGGTATGTTTCTTTAAATCGGTTCCTTCAAAAGCTACGCCTGTCCGGGGATCGTACCACCAGGTTTTGAATTCATCCCCCTGCAGGTTTTTCAAATCCAACAATACATTTTTCCCGGTGGGAAAATAGATCATCGCATACTCGCCATTTTCGTCCCGTGTGGCGATCACATAATCCACTCCATCCTGCTGGTCGGTCCGGATGAGCGACTGATCCGGGATCCGGCTGAGAAATGGCCTTGACAGCATCAGGTTCTTCAAATGCCGTACCTGATGGGCCATGGGGAGATCGAGGGCTTTGTGCCATGGCCGGAGTGGCCCATTAATGCCGTCCCTGTCCTGATCGTACATTTGCCATATGTCGTGGCACCCATAGGTTTGACCAAACGCTCCGGCAAACACGTTCCAATACATTATCCTCCGGATGTCCCGGGCCATGCTATATCCATTTTCACTGGCTTTGAAACAGATGGGGTGTTCTTCATACATGGGTTCTCCATCGATGACGGGTTTGACCGGAGATAACTGATAATCGTGCGTGATATTGAGATAGGTGTTTTTGGGACAATGCCCGGTTTGGTGCATGTTGAAATCCAACCACTTATCTTCATGGAACCAGGTCGATGACCCTCCCGGATCCCGGGGCTGGGGATGAAAACTCATCAGGGCTTTCTCGTTCCCGCCGAAACCCTCCGCTACCCCTTCGGCCATGCTTTGCCATATTTCCACATCGGTTGATTTTTCCCTGGGCGTGCGATCGCCACCGATAATCCAAACGATGTTTTCGCGGTCTTTATACCGATTTCCAATCCATCGACCATATATCCTGGCATTTTCTACGGTAAATATTTCCGGTCCGGTACCCCAACCCGCTTTAAAAACCTTGTCCCCCCATGTGGGCAGTAATGCGA
>CALGAA010000386.1 GCA_937952445.1 uncultured Bacteroidota bacterium
CGTTGGGGATGACAGGCACGTATTCTAACCAACTGAACTACCGGACCTAATTTTTCGTATTAATGCCTCCCCTCCTTAGGAAGCGATCGCAAATCTACTATCTAAATTCCAAATCACAAAAATTCTTTTCATATATTGTGAAAAAATTATGCTTCCAGAGCATTGCTGATAAATCCTTTCGTAATTTCGCACTTCCACCAATCAAAGATAGTATGGTATTTTTAGAATTTGAAAAACCATTGGAAAGCCTCTACGAACAAAGAGACAAAATTATCGAGGTAGGTAGCGCTGGGGATCTCGATGTAGAGCCAATGCTGAAGAAACTTCAGAAAAAGATTACCAAAACTCAGAAGGAAATATATTCAAATCTTAGTGGTTGGCAGAAGGTACAACTCTCAAGACATCCCAATCGACCTCATGCCTTATATTATATCAATCAGGTATTCGATGAGTTTATTGAACTTCATGGCGACCGATATTTCAAGGACGATAAAGCCATCATTGGTGGGCTAGCCAAATTGGATGGACAATCTTATATCGTAATCGGACAGGAAAAAGGAGACAACACCAAGTCTAGACAATACCGTAATTTTGGGATGGCCAATCCGGAGGGATATCGCAAGTCGCTCAGACTGATGAAACTCGCCGAGAAATTTGGATTCCCCATTATCTGCCTGATCGACACTATGGGGGCTAATCCTGGAATTGATGCGGAAGCTCGCGGTCAGGCCGAAGCTATTGCCCGTAATATGTACGAAATGGCACGGCTCAAAACCCCCATTTTATGTTATATCATTGGTGAGGGTGCTAGCGGTGGAGCCATCGGAATTGGAATCGGAGACCGTGTGTTTATGTTGGAAAATACCTGGTATTCTGTCATCTCACCAGAATCATGCTCTCAGATATTATGGAGAAGCTGGGAACATAAAGAAAAAGCGGCTGAAGCCCTCAAACTGACAGCAGATCATATGTTATCTTTCGGTTTGATCGATGGAATCGTTCCCGAACCACTTGGAGGTGCCCATACATTCCCCGAGGAAATGGTCGAAATCCTCAAAAACCACGTTATTGCATCCACCAAAGAATTGATCGAAATTGATCACCCCACTTTATTGAGCCAGCGAATTGAAAAATATACCAGCATGGGAGAATACAATATTGCATCCTCGGAAAAAACAAAGTAATATTGAATTCATGAATTGTCCCTTAGTGAGTTTGGTGTAGATTCAAACTTGTATTTATTCGGCTTTTTTAAAAATCCCCGGAATCCTCACCGGATTGATAATCGTATTCTTATTTTTGCAATCTAATTTCCGAAGGTTATGATCACAGAGAAGTTAAAAGGTACTGGAACAGCATTGATCACTCCATTTGACGCCGATGGAGCGATCGATTTTGAAGCGCTTGAAAGACTTATTGAATTCAATATAGAAGGTGGCGTGGATTACCTGGTCTCCCTGGGTACTACCGGCGAAGCAGTTACCCTTTCACGGGAAGAGTGTCAATCTATCCTCGATTTTACATTAGAAAAAGTCAATGATCGAGTTCCTGTTGTTTTCGGTGTATTTGGTGCAAATAATACAGACATTGTATTGGAAAGACTCACTGGCTACCGACTTTCGGGGGTAACAGCCCTATTATCGGCGAGTCCTTATTACAATAAGCCCACCCAGGAAGGAATTTTCAGGCATTATCAAAAAATCGCTGAACACAGCGATTATCCGATTATTATTTACAATGTTCCAAGCCGGACAGCTTCTAACATCACTGCAGAAACTACACTGCGAATAGCAGAAGAATTGCCTACTATCATTGGAACCAAAGAGGCCTCTGGAAATCTTGATCAGATCAATCAAATTCTAAAGTACCGCCCCGAAAATTTCCTTGTTCTATCCGGGGATGATTCTTCCACGTTGGCTATGATGGCCCACGGTGCAGATGGGGTGATCTCTGTTATCTCCAATGCGTATCCCCACGAATGGTCTGAGATGGTCCGGGCATGTCAAAACCAGAACTTTCAGAAAGCTGCTGAATTGTATGCCCTTTTACAAGATATCCATCCCTGGTTGTATATCGATGGGAACCCATGTGGCATCAAAGGAGCTCTTAGGCATTTGGGTATAATCAATACCATGGAAGTCAGATTGCCCCTCGTTCCGATGCAACCTAAGAACCACAATCGTTTAATCCAGGAAATGGAGAAGCTCAAGCAGACCGTTTAAAAATGACGCTATACTTAATTTTACTAAAACTTATACTTGCTTCTGGAAATTAAATGCATTTTCGGGCATTTTTATTTTAGAACTCATAATACGATAGAGTTACGTTGGAGAAAATTCTATCAATTCTGCAAAACTGACTATCTCACTCATTCCCCGTAAACACCCCAAAATCCAAAAACTCCTCCCCATTGTAAAAGGATAACGGCCTCACGCCTCCGCTCTCCATCAAGACCAACATCCGAGTGGGACGGCGAAAACCAGCGGCACGAAAAACATCAGCGCTACGCTCATCCATTTCACTGACCCGGATCGGCTTCCCTTCAGGGCTCAATGCCATCCATTTTTCCTGGACGTAATCCGTTTTCAGATTCATGATGACAGGGTATGGATCACAAAATGGATTAATTTTTAAGGCCTCATAAAATTCAGTCACAGCCTTTTCCACCGTCACCGCCTGGATCCGATCGTACATCCCCGGAATACCTTTTACCCTGCTCGTGGTCCGAAAACTCAACCGCAGGCTGCCCGGAAAGGGGTATAATACAGCTTCTCCTTCATAAAGCTCCCCCAAATGGAATTGAAAATCAAAAGGCTGTCGATTGAAACTGTAATCCAAAACGAGATAAAAACGTTCGTGCTTCATTCCATAAACGTAGACGGATCGTTGAAGCAATTGCTCTTCCATTTGAAATCGCCGCCCCAACACCAAAAACTGGTCCCGGAACCCCTTCAAGGTTTTCAAATGACGCCTGGTAATATTGGGTCCGGATTGATAAATAAGATTCAATTTCAAGCCCTCCGACAAAGAATCAAACCTCTTCCACAATGAAATAATGAACGAAATTTCTGCCCATTGATTCAAAAACTGATCTGAGGTTACCCCGTCGGGTCCTTGTCCCAGCATCCTGACTTTACGGGCAATTTTGCCAAGGTGGTTATCGACCAGTAGCGTGGCAATACGATCCTTTTCCAGATAAAATTCGTCCGGATTTTCAAGAAGAGCGGTGACATAGGTCACCTCCTGCCATTTCTCCACCAGATCGATCGCTGAAAGCATGTCTTCCAACCGGGACGTACTGGCTAAGTCCTTCCAATTCATATCCTGCTAAGGCTTGTTCTTGGGTAACAACCCCAGGGAAACCATCGCTTTCTGAGAAGCAATTTGCTCCGCTCCCTTTTTATTGTATTCACTCGCTTCCGAAATCCGAATCCCGTCCACCAATACGCATACCTCAAATCGATCGCGTTTGTTGGATCGAAATTTCCGCAACAATTCGTATTCCAAAGATTTATCATGCTTCTGGCACCATTCGAGAAGTCGGCTTTTAAAATTTTCATCCTTTTGTTCCAGCATCCCTATGTCCAGATGTTCCTGCAAAATTTTGGAAATGATAAAATTCCGGGTTTTTCGGTAGCCTCTTTCCAGATAGATCGCTCCGATCAGGGCTTCCAACGCGTTACCCAACATAGAATCGCTGAGGGCCACCTGATTGAATTGCTTCAAAAACACATCCAGCCGCAAATCATATCCGATCTCATTGAGTGTACTTCTCCGGACAATTTTGGCGCGCATTTTTGTCAAAAAACCCTCGTCCTTGTAGGGATATTTTTTGAACAAATATTCCGCTGTAATCGTCGAAAGCAAAGCATCCCCCAGAAATTCCAGGCGCTCGTTGGATTTTTCGCTTTGAAAATCCTGGTTGCTTCGGTGGATAAATGCTTGCTTAAACAGAAGTAGATTTCGGGGTGTAAAACCCAATAACTCCTTGATATCCCGGAAAAAGTGCTTGTCCTTGGACCAATAATAATTGTAGATTTTTTGGATCACTCCTAAATTTTTTATGCATCCAACTTCTTGAGTATAAGCGAAGTGTTGTGACCTCCAAAACCAAAGGTATTGCACAGTGCATAATTCACGTCAGCCTTCACAGCTTCATTAAAAGTTAGTTGCAGCCGATCGTCTATTTCCGGATCATCAGTGAAATGATTGATGGTAGGTGGAATAAATCCTTCCTTCATGGCAATCAGGCAAGCTATTGATTCTATGGCGCCTGACGCCCCGAGAAGGTGCCCGGTCATAGATTTGGTCGAGGAAATGTGCAGGTCGTATGCTTTCTCCCCAAAAACGTGCTGGATCGCTTTGATCTCAGCCACATCACCGAGGGGAGTTGATGTTCCGTGTACGTTAATGTAGTCGATGACGTCCGGGCTAATTTTAG
The DNA here is from genome assembly GCA_937952445.1 of uncultured Bacteroidota bacterium. Taxonomy (GTDB): domain Bacteria; phylum Bacteroidota; class Bacteroidia; order Chitinophagales; family Saprospiraceae; genus Membranihabitans. The sequence goes on from CALGAA010000386.1 coordinate 4,442, forward strand.
CGTCTTCCAGGGCATACCGCATGACATTGGCAGCCCCCAGACCATCAGGATGTGGAGCCGTGATATGATAGGCATCAGCTGTCATTCCTCCCCCCAATACTTCTGCATATATAGTTGCGCCTCTGGCCACAGCGTGCTCATATTCCTCGAGCACCAAAGCCCCTGCCCCTTCTCCCAGGACAAAACCATCCCGGTCTTTATCAAATGGACGGGACGCTGTAGTCGGATCATCATTGCGGGATGACAAGGCTTTCATACCGGAAAATCCACCAATCCCCGCTCGGGTAACCGCTGCTTCAGATCCTCCGGTGACGATGATATCTGCACGGCCGATCCGAATGCTGTCCAATGCGTTGATAATCGCATGACTGGACGAGGCGCACGCGGAGATGGTACCGTAGTTAATCCCCCGCAATCCAAATTCGATCGAAATTTGGCCGGGTACAATATCTGCGATCATTTTGGGGATCATGAAAGGATTGTACCGGGGATTGTTTTCGTAGTCAGAGTTGATTTCAATTTGTTCTTCCAATGACCTCAAACCACCAATCCCTGAACCCCAGATCACACCGACACGGTTAACGTCTTCCTTTTCAAAATCCAAACCACTGTCTTCCACAGCCTGACGGGCAGAAACCACCCCGTATTGACTGAACAAATCCATCTTTCGAACCTCTTTTCGGCCAAAGATTTCCTCGCCATCAAAGTTCTTTACTTCACAAGCAAAGGTAGTCTTGAATTTAGAAGCATCAAAGTGCGTGATATAATCCGACCCACTTTCTCCATTGCGAAGACCTGAAGCATATTCCTCAATGGTATTACCGATGGGTGTTATTGCTCCGATCCCTGTAATGACAACTCGTCTCATGTGAAAAACTATTTGCTATCTTTATCTGACCTAACAAAAATATAACAAATTCCGCAACCTTTCTTCCTCTAATCTGAATTTGTTCTGAATTCCAGAACTGTCTCGTCGGGCGCCTTCAATCTGTTTGTGTGCCTTGCATCCAAATTTTCATCGGTATTGCACTCTCTTTCCAAATTTCAACTTCTCCTTACCGATGACTTCTTGCTGATGTTATGATGATAAATTCGACAGCCACTGACCTTTAGAGGCTTTTCTTAGTAAAAGCTATTATCGATGATACTCCAGGTCATAATCCAAGGCCTGCCCACGTCTAAATCCCTCACCACGCTTGTTCAACGCCCATCGGTCAGAAAAATTTTAATCCTGAAACGCTGGCAAGATCAATGCGTGTAGGACGATTCGAGGTGGTATCAGACAGATCAAAAGCGCATCGAATACCTTATAGCAGGGGTATTGTGCATGAGAAGCTACGAAGAGAGGGTTCAAATGATCTCTGGTAACTTTAAAATTTTCGTCCCGAGTAAATTCTGGATATGATCAAATCACTCGACATACCAGCCTCAATTCTCGGGTTCTCGATCGGCTTCATCGTGATTCCCACCACAGAATTCGATAAGAAAAGCCCTTTTTTCATCGCTGAACAATGAAAAAAGGGCTTCGCTTATTCCTCTTTATTATTCCTTAATTCGCCGCTTCTTTTTCTACATATGAAACAGCCTGCCCTACTGTTTGTATGTTTTCTGCCTCTTCGTCTGGAATCGAAATATCAAATTCTTTTTCAAACTCCATGATGAGCTCTACTGTATCCAGTGAGTCTGCACCCAAATCATTGGTAAAGCTGGCTTCTTCTGTCACTTCAGATTCGTCGACGCCAAGTTTGTCAACAATGATTTTCTTAACTTTTTCAGCTACAGATGACATAATTGTATAAAATTTAATGAATTAATTGGAGCGCAAAATAAGAGATAAAAAACAGGATGACCAACTTTTTATCGACCTAATTGCGTTATTCAAACTAAAAGATAGAGAAAATTGTTCCAATTGTGGCAAAAATAAGACGCAGGATATTAAGAAACAAAGAATTCAACGAATGTCTATTTGCGATAATTCAGTTAGAGGTAATAATTTCATACTTTTGTCTTCTTATTTGCGAGACATTCCCCGGACCGAGTTGGTAACCGGAAAAATTGATTACAAAATATGAAAGCAACTTTTCAAAAAACTAAAATCGTAGCTACCGTTGGACCTGCCATTGACAACTATGAAACCCTCAAAAAACTGATCCTTACGGGGGTAAACGTGTTTCGACTCAATTTCTCTCACGGAAAGCACGATAATCTAGCCCGGGTAATCAAAACCATCCACCAACTCAACGATGAACTGGGTACCTACGTCAGCATCCTCGCCGACCTTCAGGGCCCCAAAATCCGGGTAGGTCATTTTAAAAACGATTACATCGATATCGAACCCGGGCAGGAAATTGAATTCACCACCGCCGACGTTATGGGTGATGAAAAACAGGTTTCGATTAATTACGAACTTTTTCCGCAGGACGTCAATCCCGGCGAACGAATTCTGTGTGATGACGGAAAGGTGGTATTTAAAGTATTGGAAACCAATAAGAAAGACCGGGTAAAACTCGAGGTCGTCCATGGCAATAAATTGAGTAGCAAGAAAGGGGTCAATTTACCCGATACGGTGACCACGTTACCCGCCCTGACTGAAAAAGACGAAGAAGATCTCAAATTTATCCTGCAACAGGACGTGCATTGGATTGCACTTTCATTCGTACGCAAAGCCGGCGATGTAGAATTATTAAAATCCAAGATCAAAGCAGCCAACCATACCGCCCTGGTGGTGTCCAAAATCGAAAAACCCGAAGCCGTTAATGTGATCGATGAAATTATCGACAGTTCAGATGCGATCATGGTCGCGCGAGGGGATCTGGGTATCGAGGTACCTATCGAAAGGCTACCTGTCATCCAAAAAAGCATAATTAACAAATGCATCGCCAAATCGAAACCGGTTATCGTAGCTACCCAAATGATGGATAGCATGATCAGCAACCCTTCGCCGACCCGGGCAGAAGTAACCGATGTGGCCAATGCGGTGTATGACGGTGCAGATGCCCTCATGCTAAGTGGGGAAACAAGTGTCGGGAGTTTTCCGGTCCAGACGATCGAGATTATGACCCGAATTATTGAAGAATCGGAAAACAACCTGGTCATGGAAGGCCGACGACCTCAGGCTGTACCCGGATCACCCACGTATTATTCCGATGTAGTATGCTATACCGCAGGACGAATGTCCGAAACCATCCGGGCTGACGGCATTGTAGGCATCACCTCGTCCGGATACACGGCTTTTCGGATGAGTAGTTATCGCCCGGATTGCCCGATATTCATTTTTTCTGCCCACGACCATATGCTGAGCGCATTGAGTCTGGTCAGAGGGGTGAAATGCTTCAAGTACGAAAAGTTTACGACCACCGATGGGACCATCGATGACGTAATCGAAATCCTCAAAAATGAAGGCTGGGTATCACCCGGTGATGTCATAATAAACACGGGGGCTATGCCGTTGAACAAAAGGCTAAGAACGAACTTTTGTAAGATCACAATAGTTGAATAACGTAAACACACTTTGTGAGTCGATATCTAAAACTGAGCATCCTGCTATCGTTGATTTTTTCTATCTTTTCATCTCCCGGGATGAGCCAGGACTTTTTAACACCATCCAAAGACAACGATCTCGACCGACAAAGTAAATTTATCGATGCACAAAGCGAGTTGATCATCGGGAACACCGAGGGCGCGATCAAAATCTACGACGAACTGCTCAAAAAGGATGTGAACGATCATGAAGCAGCTTTTTTCCTCGGTAAAACTTATTTCCAGGAGGATGACATGGCCAACGCCATCAAGTATTTTTCCTTAGCCCTTGCCAATGAAAAAGAAAATCCCTGGTACTACCTGTGGGCGGCGGATGCGTTTTTGAAAAATGAACAATTTGATCAGGCTACTGGAACCATCGAACAACTGGTAAGCCGGTTCCCGGATGAAAAATCGTACTACGACCGATTGGAATATCTCTACCGGGACAGTAAGCAATATCAAAAGCAAATCGAGCTCATCGATCGGATGCAGGACCGGTTTGGATTTCACAAAAACGATGCCCTGGCCAAAGCACGGGCACTTGATCATAGTGGTCAGACTGCCCAGGCAATCGAACTCCTCGATGATCTCTCCGAGCGTTTTCCCAAGGACCTGTTTATTTTAAATATGCTGGCTAATCTCTATGAGCAAAATGACCAGAAAGAACAGGCTCTGGCCACGTATAACAAAATTCTCACGATCAATCCCAACGATAGCCGGGCCAATCTCGCGGTCGTTGACGCCAACAAAGAAGAACTGGCCGATGGTAGCCAGCGCTTGCTTTCCCTGAAAAGCTTTTTTCTGAATAAGAATATTGAATTTGACACGCAGTTTAGCGAAATTGTATCCTATTTACAGGATGATATCAGCAAACTTCCAGCTGATGAATTAGAAGCACTGGACCAGGTTAGCACGTGGTTGTTGACCAGCCATCCGGACAACCCCAAAGCCCTTGCTCTGCGCGCTGACATCCTTGCCCAGACCGGTCAAAATGTGGAAGCGACGGATTTTTATATCCAAACCATCAAGCTCCACCCGGATAATTTTATGGTATGGGAACAACTTTTATGGTCATTAAAAGAGTTGCATCGATGGAAAGACCTCAATCAATACGCCGAAAATGCGACCATGTATTTTCCCAATAAAGCAGTGATTTACTTGCTTAAGGCGGAAGCTGGTTATCATCTGGAGGACTATGACGAAGCTCTTTTTGACCTGGAAACATGCCTGACACTGGCCTTGCAAGATCCGGTGATGCAATCAAATGCACTTGGCCTGAAAGCCTTGATCGAGTGCGCAAATACCAATCATCCAAGAAAGTCCGCCACCTTTGAGCAGGCCAGAACTGTATTAGACGCCAATCCAAACATCGATCTGTTTGAAAGTATTTGCATGATGAGAGACAACGATTTGGATAATGCCCTTACCCTCATTGAGCGCGCCTTGAGCAAAGTTCCGGAAAAACCCTCCTACCGGGTTCAGAAAGCGAAAATTTTGTTTCAACAAGGTCAGTTTCAGGAATCGTTGCAAACTTTGCTTGATCTGGAAGGAAAATCAACCTATTTTCCAATCTACGAATGGATCGCCAGAAGTTATGAAAAATTGAACCAACCAGAAAATGCAGATAAATATTCTCAAATGGCACTTAAATATGGTGCACCGACGCAAAGTCAAATTAAAAACTAATACCCGATCGACTTTTACCATGCTCCTCGCCCTAATGGTCTCTTTCGTGATGATCATGGGTTGTAGCGGATCCAAAAAGATGAAAGGCGAAGAAGCAGAATTCCAGCCCACTGAGCTCAATGGCTTTTTCTACGGACTGGAATTAATGGAAATGAGTGGGAAAATCAAAGTCACCATGATGGAGGACGGTACCTCCTACAATGCGAACATCACCGTCCGGGAAAAAGATGATAAAATCTGGTTTATGGTTCGATTTCTGGGGATTGAATTTATCCGGGGATTGATCGATGCAGAAGGAGTGCAAATTCTGGACCGAAGCAACAGACAATACCTCACATCCACCTGGGACGAAATCAGGGCTAAATACAACCCGGAGTTGACCCATGAGGTATTTCGGAATTTGTTGTTCGGCAATCCATTTCTTTTTCGCGGCGTCAATTATGGGTATTACAAAGAGGGGAACAACTACGAATATGCGTATGATTCGGAAACCTCCCGTTTACTGATCAATATTTTATTCACGAATCGCATCAAAGAAACATTTTGGGTATTGGAGAACGATAAAATTGCAATTGAATCAAACTACGAACAATACGATAGTCCAACTTTAAAAAATATTCCGTACTTTCGCCAATATATAGTGTATTTTCATAATACACAACCCATTAATATACAGCTAGAGATTAAAAATTATAGCTTTGATGACAGCATTACCATCCCTTTCGAAGTGCCTGATCGCTACTCTCGCTCTGATTTGGTGCCAAAGTAATTTTCTGGGGGCTCAGGAAGTACAGAAACTCGAAAGACAACGGGATCTTTTGATCACAGAGATCAAAGAAACCAATCGGTTACTTCAGCTCAACCAGGAAAAATCCGGTAATATCAACCACCAATACCAATTGATCCGGAACCAGATCAGAAACCGGGAAAATCTCATCAAAACGTTTAACAACGAAATTGCAGCCCTCGATCGTTCGATGCAAACGCTTTCAGCCGAAATCAAAGACGGGGAACAAAAGCTCGATCGCATCAGCCGCGAGTATGGGAAGCTACTTCATCAGATGCACCGATCGGAACTCGTTCAAAACAAACTATTATTGTTGCTTTCTTCTGCGTCACTTAATCAAGCCTTTGTTCGCTGGCAATACTTTCGGCAGATATCGGCTTATCGAAAAACACAGAAAGAAGAAATCGAGGCTTTGAAACAAAGCCTGGAGGATAAACGTCAGGAGATCGAAGATCAAAAAGAAGAAGTCATCCAAAGAAGAAAAGATATCGAAATTCAGAAAGCTGACCTGGCGACAGAGTTGCAAAAACAAGATAAGGTCTTGCAGGAATTGAAATCGAATATTGGGGCGCTGCGGAATGAAATTGCCCGGAAAGAACGGCAGCGGGAGGAGTTGAATAAACGGATTGCCGCGCTCATCGCAGAAAAATCCAAATCCATTCCGGCCAGTCCAACAGCCACCGCGCTTTCCAGTAATTTTGCCAAAAACAAGGGCAAACTCCCGTGGCCTACCTCCCAGGGTGTGATCGTCAAAAATTTTGGTCAGCAAAATCACCCTCTGCTCAAGAATATCAAAATCGAAAATGACGGAATTGACATTCAGGTGGAAGCCGGTTCGACTGTCCAGTCCATATTTGAGGGTACCGTGGTCAAAACCATGTACGTGGGGGAATTTAACATGGTGGTTCTGATCAATCACGGCGCCTATTTTACGGTTTATTCCAACCTTAAGGAAGTGTATGTCAGTGAAAATCAAAAAGTCGAACGCGGCGATCCGCTGGGGATTGTGGGTGAAAACCGCGAAGGATTACCCATTCTCCATTTTGAATTATGGAATAAAATGAGCCCTCAAAATCCATCGCAATGGATTTTGCGGCAATAAAAAAGTGCGATAAAACGCTGAATGTAGTATATGGCGAATGACTGGAACATAAGCAGTGCGGAAAAGTCTACCTTTCTGGATCAGGAAGAATCGGCGGTTCTTGTGGGTTTAACCCTCCCTCATGAGGACGATGTATTGACCAATGAACATCTGGACGAACTGGAATTTCTGGCACTTACAGCCGGGGCAACCACCAAAACCCGTTTCACGCAAAAGGTCTCCCATCCGGATACTAAATACTTCGTCCGCTCAGGAAAATTAGACGAAATCAAGGAATACGTGGATCAGCATGAAATTGATCTTGTGATTTTTGATGATGACCTCAGTCCGTCACAGGCCCAAAACCTGGAACGAAAGCTCAAGGTTAAAGTGCTCGACCGATCCAATTTAATCCTGGATATATTCGCCAATCGAGCGCAGACAGCTCAGGCGCGAACTCAGGTCGAGCTGGCCCAGCTCCAGTATTTATTGCCCCGCCTTCGGGGATTGTGGACCCACCTCGAAAGACAGCGAGGGGGAATCGGTATGCGTGGACCCGGGGAAAAAGAAATCGAAACAGACCGTAGGATCGTTCGAGACAAAATTAAATACCTGCAGGACCGACTCGATAAAATTGAACTACAAAGCCAGACTCGGCGAAAAAACCGGGGAGAATATATCCGAGTTGCGCTGGTGGGATACACCAATGTGGGGAAGTCTTCTGTGATGAACCGACTCAGCAAATCAGATGTCCTGGAAGAAAATAAATTATTCGCCACGCTGGACACCACCGTTCGGAAAGTCGTTTTCGGACGAATGCCCTTTTTGATGTCAGACACCGTAGGTTTTATCCGAAAACTTCCGCATCATCTGGTGGAAAGTTTCAAATCCACGCTCGAGGAAGTCAAAGAAAGTGACATTTTAATGCACGTGGTGGACTTATCGCATCCGAATTACGAAGATCAGATCGAGACCGTCAATGAAACGCTGGCATCGCTGGGTGTGGATCAAATGCCTGTGTTGATGGTTTTCAACAAACTGGACCTGTATCGTAAGAACCATTTCGACGATTTATTGTCTGAAGAAGAGAAGGAAACGTTGATCAGGGAATTGCTCGAAAGCCTCGAGAAGAAATATCAAACCCAGGTGGTCATGATTTCCGCAAGAACGAAAGAAAACCTGCCGAAACTTCGTGAGATGCTGAGGGCGATGGTTGAGAATGAATATCAAAAAAGGTATCCGTACAAAGCGAAATACTGGTAAGGAAAAAATGGAAAAAAAATACGCTGACCTCTTATTGAGATATTGCCTGGAAATACGAAAAGGAGATCGATTGTTTGTGCATTCTACCTTTTTGGCTGAACCTCTACTGCGCGAAATATACCGGCTGGGGACCCGGCTGGGTGCCCTGGTTGAAATTGATCTTGACCTCGAAGAACAATCCCGGATATTTTTCGAGGAAAGCGGTGAGGAGCTTCTGCAGATGGTCTCTCCGGTCCAGGAATTGAGATTTTCGCACTACGAAAAATATCTGAAAATTCTTGCGCCCTACAATTTGTCTGAAGATAAATCGATCGATGGAGACAAACTAAAATTGCGAAGGGAGGCCACCAAACACATCAATGCCCTTTACTTCCAGCGTACCGCTGATGGTTCGATGGATCGATGCTTATGCCAATATCCGACCAATGCTTCCGCACAGGCTGCCGAAATGTCCCTGGAGGAATATCGACGCTTTGTCTTTGACGCTTGCCGGTTGTACGATGATGACCCGATCCAATCCTGGCTCAAGGTGAGAGAAGAACAACAGGAAATTACGGACTTGCTCAACCGGGCCGGGCACATCAGGTACGAAGGCCCGCATATAGACATCGAATTTTCATGTAAGGACCGGATTTGGATCAATTCCGATGGTCGCGCCAATATGCCTTCCGGTGAAATTTTTACCGCCCCGGTGGATGATTCTGTTCAGGGAGAAGTTTATTTTACCTACCCGGCTATTTACCGGGGTCAGGAAGTGGCTGGCATTTCTCTGACCTTTAAGGATGGTTACATCGTGGACTGGTCTGCCGAAAAGGGACAATCGGTCCTGGACGAAGTTTTTCAAATCGAGGGAGCCCGACGACTCGGTGAAGCAGCGATAGGCAACAATTACAACATCCAACAAATGACCAAAAACATCCTCTTTGATGAAAAAATCGGAGGAACGATCCACCTGGCCGTGGGTCAAGCCTACCTGCAGAACAATGGAACCAATCAGTCTTCCATTCATTGGGATATGATCACCGATATGAGCGAGGATTCAAGGATCGTGGCAGATGGGAAAACAATATACGAAAACGGACATTTTATATCACATTAGCTGGATTTCCAAATTCATAACGCACGAAATACTGATGAAGAAATACGAAAAGTACCCCATTCATATATACAATAGCCTGAGCAGGCAAAAGGAATTGTTTACACCGCTTCACACGCCAAACGTCGGGATGTACGTTTGCGGCCCCACCGTTTACAACGATGTCCATCTGGGGAATTGCAGGACCTTCGTGAGTTTTGATGTGATATACAGGTATTTGTTGCATCTCGGATATAAAGTACGATACGTGCGCAACATCACCGATGTGGGCCACCTGACCGAATCCGGAGAGGATAAAATGGCAACGCGGGCCAGAATCGAAAAGATCGAGCCCATGGAAGTCGCGCAAAAATATACCCGGCGTTTTCACGAGATTATGAGCCTGATGAACACCCTACCGCCTTCCATAGAACCATCCGCGTCAGGGCACATTCCGGAACAAATAGAAATGGTACAGGATATCCTCGACAACGGACTGGCGTACGTGGCCAATGGCTCCGTGTATTTTGACACCCAAAAATATGTCGAGAATTCGGGGAATTACGGCGAGTTGTCCGGCAGGATAATTGAGGAATTATTCTCCGAAACCCGTGTGCTCAAAAACCAGGATGAAAAAAGAAATCCGGCCGATTTCGCGATTTGGATGAAGGCCGATGAAAATCATATTATGCGGTGGGAATCTCCCTGGTCGGTGGGGTTTCCGGGCTGGCACCTGGAATGCTCTGCGATGAGTACCAAATACCTCGGAACAACTTTTGATATACACGGGGGTGGCGCCGATTTGAAATTCCCGCACCATGAGAATGAAATCGCTCAAAACGTAGGAGCATGTAACGTTGAACCCGCCAACTATTGGATCCATACCAACATGCTTCTCATGAATGGGAAAAAAATGTCCAAAAGTGACGGGAATACCATCACGCCGATCCAACTTATGGAAGGTGACAGTGAGCATGTCAGCCAAGGTTACGATCCGATGACCATCCGGTTCTTCTTTTTGCAGGCTCACTACTCCAGTACCCTTGATCTTTCCGATGCGGCATTACAGGCGGCTTCCCGGGGTTTTCGCAAACTCACAGCTGCTCTCAAAATCGCCAGGTCAATCGATCCGGCCGGGTACACCCATTCCGGTGACCAGGAATTAGCAGATAAAATCAAGGAATACCGTGATCAGTGCTACCGGGAAATGAGTGACGATTTCAACACCGCCAAAACCCTTGCGGTATTGTTTGAAATGGCGGGTATTCTCCACGAACTGGACAATGGCCAGATCAAGGCCAATAATATTTCAGCTGAATCCATAGAATTGCTGGCAAACACATTTATCTCGTTCATGGAGGACGTTCTTGGACTCCAGCAACCAGAGGACTCCAATGGTAAAATAGACGATGTCATGGAGATTTTGCTCGATATTCGGCAAAAGGCCCGTGCGGAAAAAAACTGGGCCCTTTCGGATCAAATACGGGATCAACTCGCGGCAGTAGGCATTGAGATCAAAGACGGAAAAGAGGGGACGAGTTACACATTGTAAACCCCGTCTGATTGACGTTTTCGGCTGAAGAATTGCAGCACTACCCTATCCCCGATTTCATGACCTGTACCCGGATCTGTACCTCAAGGTCTGAATGGGTAAAATGAAAAGAAAAAGCCCGAACCATACGAGTGTGGTTCGGGCTTTTTCTTTTAATGTTTATTATATATAATTTATCTTTCCCGGACCGTAAGCGGTGAATGCATTTGGGTAATATATTGTACCGCCCCACCTCGTCCGGCAAGGCCCCAGGGGCTTTATATCCGGATTTTTCAAAGAATTCATAGGCACTGAACCTTTCACCAACCCGTCCGGACTCCGGGCACCTTTTTATTACCCCCCTGAACCAGGCCCCCATTTTTGTCCAGAGAATCCATGCCTTTCACACAAAAGAAATCCCGGAACATACAAGCATGTCCCGGGATATATAATTTTCAAATCAAACCTTTAATCCTGGTGGGATTTACTGTTCGACTTCTTCTACTGCTTTTGCCTTGTCCGACTTTTTATACTGCACAATAACGTTCTGGAAATGTTTCACGCCGGTACCTGCCGGAATGCGTTTTCCAACGATTACGTTCTCCTTCAGACCGTTGAGTTCGTCCCGATTCGCACCTATCGCTGCAGTACTCAACACTTTGGTCGTTTCCTGGAACGAAGCTGCTGAAATCCATGATGAAGTACCCAAAGACGATCGGGTAATCCCTTCGAGGATGGGCTTAGAAGTAGCCGGAACAGCATCCCGGTATTCGACGACATTCAGGTCATTTCGCTTAAGCGCTGAGTTCTCTTCCCGAAGCTGCCGCAGCGTAACTGTCTGGCCAGGCTTCAGTTTATTGGAATCACCGGGATCAGTCACAATCTTCTTATCAAAGATCTCATCGTTTTCCTTGAAGAACGTCAGTTTATCCACTGGTTCGCCTTCGAGGAAGGAGGTATCACCCGCATCCATAATCATCACGCGACGCATCATTTGACGAATAATCACTTCAATGTGTTTATTGTTGATGTCGATTCCCTGGGATCGATACACTTCCTGAATACCATTCAGGATGTATTTCTGAACCGCAAACGGTCCGGAAATATTCAGAATATCGCCCGGTGAAGTCGCGCCATCTGACAATTGCGTGCCCGCTCGTACAAAGTCGCCTTCCTGAACCAGGATATGCTTCGACAATCCAATCAAATACTTGCGTTTCTGACCATCCTTGGCTTCCACCATGACTTCGCGATTCCCCCGTTTAATTTTACCGAAGGAAACCACACCATCAATTTCAGAGGTTACAGCCGGATTGGATGGATTTCGTGCTTCAAACAATTCGGTCACTCGTGGCAGACCACCCGTAATATCGGATACTTTGCTCAACTGTCGAGGTATTTTAGCAATCACGCTTCCCTTCGAAATCTTTTGACCATTATCCACAGAGATATATGCACCCACTGGCAAGTTGTAAGATTTCAATTCCTCTCCCTCCTCGCTAACGATTCGGACGGTAGGAATTTTCTTCCGCTTTTTGGATTCAATGATTACTTTCTCCTGGAAACCGGTTTGCTCATCTCGCTCCACCCGGAAGGTCACACCCTCCTCGATCGAATCGAATACCAGTTCACCTGAGAACTCAGAAATAATCAATGCGTTGAACGGATCCCACTGACAAATCAAATCGCCTTTGCTGACTTCCTGGTTTTCTTCGATGAAGATGTCTGCTCCGTACGGAATATGGGCCGTCGACAACAATCGGTTGGTCTCTTTATCTCTGATCTGCAATTCCCCCGTTCGGGACAATACAATGCCTTTCTTCGCATCGGATTCGTCGTCAGATTCCACGGTTCTTACACCGTCAAAGATCACTACACCATTGTATTTAGATATCAACTGTGACTCTGATTGGCTAACTGATGCGATACCACCCACGTGGAAGGTACGCAAGGTCAACTGGGTACCGGGCTCTCCGATGGACTGAGCAGCGATAATACCCACTGCATCACCAATTTCGGCAATACGCCCTGTTGCCAGGTTTTTACCATAACATTTTTTACATACCCCACGCTGAGACTCACAGGTCAACACAGAACGAATGGTTACTTCGTCGATGCCCGCTTTCTCAATCTTCCGCGCTATGTTTTCAGAGATGTACTCATCAGCCGCGAGGATGATCTCATCCGTCTCGGGATGGTGGATGTCATACAACGTGAAACGGCCTTTGATCCGTTCAGAAAGCGGTTGTACAATTTTATCATTTTCCACCAGTGGAGTCATTTCAATCCCCCGGAGTGTATCACAATCCTCTTCGTAAATCACCACATCCTGAGATACATCCACTAATCGACGGGTCAGGTAACCAGCATCCGCCGTTTTCAGAGCTGTATCCGCCAGACCTTTCCGGGCACCGTGCGTGGAAATAAAATATTCCTGTACGGTCAATCCCCCAAGGAAGTTGGATAAAATCGGGTTTTCGATAATCGCTCCTCCGGTGTCACCAGATTTTCGCGGCTTGGCCATCAATCCCCGCATTCCACACAACTGCTTGATTTGCTGCTTGGATCCCCGTGCACCACTGTGAAGCATCATATATACGGAATTGAATCCACCACGGTGGGAGGCCAATTCCTGCATCAGGTTATCGGTAATTACGTTATCCGCATAGGTCCATTTGTCAATAATCTGGTTATACCGCTCATTGTTGGTAATCAGACCCATGTTATAGTTCTCCCACACCTCATCCACTTCATTCTGAGCTTCGGTAAGGGTTTGTTCTTTTTTAGATGGGGTAATCAAGTCACCCAGATTAAAGGACAATCCACCTTTGAATGCCCAATAGAATCCTAAGTCCTTAACATCATCCAAAAACCGCGCGGTGGTAGCAAAATCAGTCAACTCGATGGTTCGCGAAATAACCTGCTTCAGGTTCCGCTTCGTTAACAGAACATTGATATACGGTACATTCGCAGGAACCACTTCGTTGAAGAGCGCCCGACCGACCGTAGTATTGATGACTTCGCGTTTCAATTCGCCATTATCGCCGGCCACTTTGGTAAGGAGCTTAATGGGAGCGTGCAGGTTTGCCTGTCCCTCGTTAAACGCAATCCGGACTTCGTCAAAGGAATAAAATGTCCTTCCGGCCCCTTTGATTTGGCTGAAATCCGTATCCTTATCCAGTTCCTTACTCATATAATACAAGCCCAGTACCATATCCTGGGAAGGCAACGTGATAGGTGAACCATCCTGTGGATTCAACATATTGTGTGCGGAAAGCATCAATACTTGTGCTTCCAGAATCGCAGCCTGACTCAACGGAACGTGCACAGCCATCTGGTCACCGTCAAAGTCGGCGTTGAAGGCTCCACACACCAATGGGTGCAGTTGAATGGCCTTTCCTTCTACCAACTTCGGCTGAAATGCCTGAATAGACAGTCGGTGCAATGTCGGTGCCCGGTTGAGTAAGACGGGGTGTCCTTTCAATATATTTTCCAGAATTTCCCAAATCACCGGTGATTTTTTATCCACCATTTTTTTGGCTGATTTCACCGTCTTCACGATTCCACGTTCGATCAGTTTCCGGATGATAAACGGTTTAAATAATTCAGCCGCCATACCTTTGGGAATCCCACATTCGTGTAGTCGGAGATCGGGACCTACCACGATCACAGAACGACCGGAATAATCAACTCGCTTACCAAGCAGGTTTTGTCGGAATCGCCCTTGTTTTCCTTTGAGTACATCACTCAAAGATTTGAGTGGTCGACCACCCTCTGCTTTTACGGCATTGGATTTTCTGGAGTTATCAAACAATGAATCGACAGCCTCCTGGAGCATCCGCTTTTCGTTTCGCAAAATAACCTCCGGGGCTTTGATCTCAAGCAATCGTTTTAACCGGTTGTTCCGTATGATCACCCGACGGTACAAATCGTTCATATCGGAAGATGCAAAACGTCCACCGTCCAGTGGAACCAGTGGTCTCAATTCAGGTGGAATAACCGGCAGGTACTGAATAATCGTCCATTCCGGTTTGTTCTCCACCCTTGTGGCGGCATCCCGGAAGGCTTCCACTACCCGAAGACGTTTCAACGCCTCAGATTTACGCTGCTGGGAAGTTTCAGTAGCTGCCTGATGACGAAGAGCATAAGACAAATCGTCGAGATCCAGTCTCATCAACAGATCTTTGACAGCTTCGGCTCCCATTTTAGCGATAAACTTGTTGGGATCCTCATCATCCAGCATCTGGTTGTCCTTGGGAAGTGTTTCCAGCAATTCGAAGTATTCTTCCTCCGTGAGCAAATCGTTTTTGCTTACGCCGTCTTCTTCCTTGACACCCGGCTGAATAACCACATATCGTTCGTAATAAATAATGGTCTCCAAATTCTTGGATGAAAATCCGAGGAGATAACCAATTTTATTGGGTAATGATCGGAAAAACCAAATGTGTACGACGGGGACAACGAGTTTGATGTGCCCCATCCGCTCACGCCGAACCTTTTTCTCTGTCACCTCAACTCCACAACGATCACACACGATTCCTTTATATCGAATCCTTTTGTACTTCCCACAATAACACTCGTAATCCTTTACCGGTCCGAAAATTCGTTCACAGAAAAGACCATCGCGTTCGGGCTTATACGTCCGGTAGTTGATTGTTTCCGGTTTGAGTACCTCCCCAAATGACCGCTCCAGAATATCATCCGGTGAGGTCAGGCAAATGGTAATGCTGTTTAGTTCGGTACTTGGTTTTGCGTCTTTATTATTTATAAATGCCATGACATTCAATTATTTACTGATTAATCAAATTTTACATCCAATGCGAGACCACGCAACTCGTGGACCAATACATTGAATGATTCCGGAATATTCGGTACCGGCAATGGATCTCCCTTGACGATGGCTTCGTAGGTCTTTGTCCGACCTTGAATATCATCCGATTTGACGGTGAGCAACTCCTGAAGGATGTTGGATGCGCCAAACGCTTCCAGTGCCCACACCTCCATCTCTCCAAAACGCTGTCCACCAAACTGGGCTTTACCACCCAATGGTTGCTGCGTAATGAGTGAGTAGGGTCCAATCGAACGAGCGTGCATCTTATCATCCACCATATGGGATAACTTGAGCATGTAAATCACACCCACGGTGGCCTGCTGGTGGAATCGATCACCCGTTCCTCCATCATAGAGGTAAGTCTGACCCAATTTGGGTAATTTGGCCTTATCGACGTACTCGTCGATTTCCTCTACGGTAGCTCCGTCAAAGATCGGCGTCGCAAACTTCATGTTGAGTTTTTCTCCGGCCCATCCCAATACGGTTTCAAATATCTGACCGAGGTTCATCCGCGAAGGCACCCCGAGTGGATTGAGCACAATGTCAACCGGTGTACCATCTTCGAGGAATGGCATGTCCTCTTCCCGGACAATTCGGGCTACAATACCCTTGTTTCCGTGACGACCGGCCAATTTATCCCCCACTTTCAACTTTCGCTTCTGGGCAATGTAAACCTTGGCCAGTTTGAGTACGCCGGCAGGCAATTCGTCTCCGATGCTGATATTAAATTTCTCCCGCTTGTATCGCCCCACTTCCTCGTTCACCTTGATCGAGTAGTTGTGAAGCATCCGTGCGATCAGCTTATTGGTCTGTTCCTCGTTCGTCCACTGACTGTAATCAATGATAGAATAATCGATGTTTTTCAGCAAGGTTTTGGTAAACTTAGTACCCGGCTTGACCACCTCTTCATTGTACACGGTGCGAACTCCGGCTGATTTCTCCTCCTGAAGCACAGCTTTCAGTTTGTCAACCAGGAGCGTTTTCAGCTCGTTGAGGACAACTGCGTGTTCTTCATCCAGTTTTTTCAGCTTCTCTTTCTCTTCTGCTTTCTTCGTCTGGTCTTTCTTTTCACGCGCAAACAATTGCTTCTGGATAACCACTCCCTCCGTAGAAGGTCCGGCTTTCAAAGAGGCATCTTTTACATCTCCGGCTTTGTCTCCGAAAATAGCCCGAAGTAGTTTTTCTTCCGGGGTGGGATCGGTTTCTCCTTTCGGTGTAATCTTACCGATGAGGATATTTCCTTCCTTAATCCAGGCGCCTACCCGAATTACCCCATTTTCGTCCAGATCCTTGGTCGCTTCTTCACTGACGTTGGGAATATCATTGGTCAGTTCTTCTTCGCCCAATTTGGTTTCCCGGACATCAAGTTCGTGACTCTCAATGTGGATGGAGGTAAAAATATCGTCCCGTACGACTCGCTCGGAGATAACGATGGCGTCCTCAAAGTTGTACCCTTTCCAGGGCATAAACGCCACTTTCAGGTTTTGACCGAGTGCCAGTTCACCCCGGTCGGTGGCATACCCGTCACAGAGAATTTGCCCTTTCTCCACCTTCTGCCCTTTTCGAACGATGGGCCGCAGGTTCACGCACGAACCCTGGTTGGTTCGCAGAAACTTCTGCAGTTTATATGTTTTGACGTTGTTCTCGAAGGATACCAATTGATCCTCCTCAGAAGCATCGTAACGAATCACGATTTCGTTGGCATCGACGTACTCTACCACGCCAGCGCCTTCAGCGTTGATCATCATGCGAGAGTCCCGGGCCACTTTACCTTCCAGACCTGTTCCTACAATTGGAGCTGAAGGTCGTAGCAAGGGCAGTGCCTGACGCTGCATGTTGGATCCCATCAAAGCCCGGTTGGCGTCATCATTTTCCAGGAAGGGGATCAGTGATGCGGAAACACCAACAATCTGGTTGGGGGCTACATCAATATATTCCACTTCTTCAGGAGACAATACCGGGAAATCCCCGTGTTCCCGACAGCGAACCCGCTCGTTGAGAAATTCCCCTTTCTCATTAATGATGGAGTTGGCCTGGGCAATAATTTTAAAGTCTTCGCCTTCCGCACTCAGGAAATTGGCTTCTCCTTCCATCACCACTTTACCGTCCTTCACCGGTCGGTATGGTGTTTCGAGGAAACCCATTTTGTTAACTTTCGCGTGGACACAAAGCGTGGAAATCAATCCGATATTTGGTCCTTCCGGTGTTTCAATGGTACAGAGTCGGCCATAGTGTGAATAATGGACGTCCCGCACCTCAAATCCGGCTCGTTCACGGGAAAGACCGCCTGGTCCCAGGGCAGAAATCCGCCGTTTGTGCGTGATCTCCGACAAGGGATTGGTTTGATCCAGGAACTGCGACAATTGGGAAGTACCAAAGAATGAATTGATCACGGAAGACAACGTCCGCGCATTGATCAAATCCACAGGTGTAAATACCTCATTGTCCCGTACGTTCATTCTCTCGCGAATGGTTCGGGCCATTCTGGCCAGTCCTACTCCAAACTGACCATACAATTGTTCGCCCACGGTCCGGACTCTTCGGTTGCTCAGGTGATCGATGTCGTCAAGTTCAGCCTTTTGGTTGACCAGGCTAACCAGATATTTTACAATTTCGATCATATCCTGCTCGGACAACACCAGGGTTTCCATCGGGATATCCAAGTTGAGCTTCCGGTTGATTTTATATCTTCCGACTTCCCCGAGGTTGTATCGCTTATCCGAAAAGAACATCTTTTCGATAATGCCACGGGCTGTTTCTTCATCTGGTGGATCGGTACCCCGCAATTGGCGGTAGATATAGGTCACCGCCTCCATTTCAGAACTCGTCGGATCTTTTTGTAGTGTGTTGAAAATGATGCTGTAGTCCTCCTCAATATCTTCGCGCTGGAACATCACCACTTCCACCTCGGATTCAAGGATGGCATCGATGTGTTCTTCTTCCAATACGACGTCACGTTCCAGAATGATTTCGTTCCGTTCAATGGTGACCACCTCACCGGTATCCTCGTCCACGAAATCTTCTGTCCAGGATTTCAGGACCCTGGCGGCCAGTTTTCGACCGATGGCGTTCTCCAGGTTATCTTTATCGGCTGGTACTTCTTCAGCCAGGTTAAACAAATTGAGAATTTTCTTATCCGAATCAAATCCGATGGCTCTCAACAAGGTCGTAACCGGGAATTTTTTCTTCCGGTCGATATAAGCGTACATCACCGAATTGATATCGGTGGCAAATTCCATCCATGCTCCTTTGAAAGGAATAATCCGGGCAGAGTATATTTTCGTACCGTTGGGGTGAAATGACTGGCTGAAAAACACACCAGGTGATCGGTGTAGCTGTGAAACGATAACACGCTCAGCTCCATTCACAACAAAAGTTCCCTTGGGGGTCATATAAGGGATATTCCCTAAAAACACGTCCTGTACGATGGTTTCAAAATCAATGTGTTCTTCATCATTACAAGACAATCTCAATTTGGCTTTCAGGGGTACGCTGTATGTTAAGCCACGTTGCATACATTCATCGATCGAATACCTGGGAGGATCGATGTAGTAATCCAAAAATTCAAGAACGAAAATATTTCGGGCATCGGTTATGGGGAAGTTCTCCTGAAAAACGCGGAACAATCCTTCGTTGCCCCGGTTCTCGGGTGTCGTTTCCAGCTGAAAAAACTCCTGGAATGATTGCAGTTGAATTTCGAGCAAATCCGGATATTCGGTCATCAGATTAATTTTCCCAAAATTCACTCGTTCGGTTGTTGTTACTTGATTACCATTGGAAGCCATTGGACACTATATTTTTGATGGTCAAATTATTTTTGTTGTCGTTACAACACCGGGATGCAAACTTTAGTAATACGCAAAAAAGACTTAACCCACCCCGGGGTGGTTAAGTCTTTTAATACATTATGTCATATATAATCTTCTGCGTACTGTTTTTATAGTTGAAGATTTTACAATTACTTCAATTCAATTTCAGCGCCTGCACCTTCTAATGCAGCTTTGAGGCTTTCGGCTTCGTCCTTGGATGCTCCTTCTTTGATCGCAGCAGGTGCGCCGTCAACCAATTCTTTCGCATCTTTCAGACCAATGCCAAGAAGATTTTTCACTTCTTTCACGACTGCCAATTTTGCAGAGCCTGCTGATTTCAATATTACATCGAACTCAGTCTGCTCTTCTTCTGCCGCAGCATCGCCACCGGCAGCAGGACCAGCTACAGCAACTGCTGCTGCGGCAGGCTCAATTCCGTATTCATCCTTCAGGATGTTTGCTAACTCGCTGACCTCTTTAACGGTCAGGTTAACCAATTGTTCTGCTAAATCTTTTAATTCCGCCATTTTTTGATTGATTTTTTTGCTCAGTTATATATTGAGAGCGTTAAAGCTTGGAAGCCAATGTTATTCACTATTAGTTTTCTCCTCTTTCTTCGAGTGCTTTCACCAGACCAGCGATGGTCTGAGAACCAGACTGAAGCGCAGATAGAACATTTTTTGCAGGAGACTGCAACAGTCCGATCACTTCGCCCAGGAGATCTTCTTTCGATTTCAACTCAGATAGTGGGCCGAGTTGATCATCACCGACAAACACGTCCGTATCGATATAGGCCGCTTTGAGTATAGGTTTGTCGTGTTTCTTTCTAAATTCTTTGAGAATTTTGGCCGGAGAATTGGCCACCTCTGTAAAGAGGATACTGGTCGGACCGACCAGAGAATCATACAATCCCGCTACGTTCTTTTCTTCCGGTAGTGAATCGAGTGCTTTGCGCATCAGCGTATTTTTCACCACTTTCATTTCGATGCCTTGTTCAAAGAACTGGCGACGAAGTATATTCACTTGTTCCACGGTCAGTGCCGAAGAGTCGGTTACGTAGAAATATTCGGAATCACGCAATTTTTCTGCCAATGATTCTATAAGTTGAGTTTTTTCTGCTTTGGTCATCGGAGGTCAGTTTTAAAGTTAAATTAAGCGATTGCTTTGGGATCAATTTTCACACCCGGGCTCATGGAAGAAGCCACAGTCACAGACCGGAAATAGTTTCCTTTTGCTGAGGCTGGTTTCATTCGAACCAGTGTGGTCAATAGTTCATCCGCGTTGTCTACGAGTTGATTCGCATCGAAAGAAACTCGTCCAATAGAAGAATGAACGATACCAAATTTGTCAACCCGAAAGGCAATTTTACCTTTCTTCACTTCCTCAATCGCGCTGGTTACGTTGGGCGTAACAGTTCCTGATTTGGGATTAGGCATCAAGCCCCGGGGTCCCAAAATCCGACCGATTTGACCGACTTTGGCCATCACATCAGGCGTGGCAATGATCACATCGATATCGGTCCATCCGTCCTTAATCTTTTGTACATATTCGTCCAATCCGGCATGATCTGCACCAGCATCCAAAGCTTCCTGAACTTTATCCGGATTGCAAAGAACCAAAACTCTTTTCGTTTTTCCAGTTCCGTGGGGAAGTACAACGGTTCCCCGAATGGCCTGATCAGCCTTCCGCGGGTCGACTCCCAACCGAATATGCAAGTCCACCGATGCATCAAATTTTGCTGTATTTACTTCTTTGACCAGAGCCATTGCATCTGTCAACGAATATGTCGTTTCCTTATCAATTTTCTCCAGTGCTGCTTTTCTTTTCTTAGTTAGTTTTGCCATGGTTTCAATTTATGAGGTCTACGCTCTGGCGAGCTTCCTCTGTAATCCAATATTAGTTGAACGTCTTGCGCAATTCCACCCCGTCGTTAGTTATTATTCCAGGGAGGAGTACCTTTTACGGTAATACCCAGGCTTCGGGCTGTACCCGCAACCATTTTCATTGCAGATTCAATGGTAAACGCATTGAGGTCTGGCATTTTATTCTCGGCAATAGCGCGTACCTGATCCCAGGTCACAGATCCGACTTTATTGAGATTGGACTGTGCTGAACCTTTTTTTGCCTTTGCAGCTGCAAGTAATTGCACGGATGCGGGTGGTGTTTTGACTACAAAAGTGAAGGACTTATCCTTAAACACTGTGATCACCACCGGGAGTACCTGCCCGATACGGTCCTGCGTATCGGCATTGAATCTTTTGCAAAATTCCATGATATTGACTCCTTTGGCACCCAAAGCTGGTCCAACAGGTGGAGCCGGATTGGCCTGACCACCCCGAACTTGCAACTTCACGAAGGTTTCTATCTCCTTAGCCATCTTATATTAGTTTTACTATCGTTATGTATTACTGTTTTTCGACCTGTACGAAGTTTAATTCCACTTCGGTACCCCGGCCAAAAATCTTCACAATGACCTTGACTTTTCGCTTTTCTTCGTTGACCTCGATCACATCTCCCACAAAATCATTGAAGGGGCCATCGACGATCCGAACGGTTTCGCCTTCGAGGAACGGTTCGATCATCACTTCATCCGAAATATTGGATTCGTCAACTTTACCCAACATCCGGTTAGCCTCAGCCTGTCGCATTGGGATTGGATTATTTCCACCGAGGAAGTTAATCACGTTGTTAACCGAAGAAATAGCCTGGATAATTTCACCGGTAAATCGTTCCGGATCTGCTTCAACAAGGAGATAACCAGGCAAAATATTTCGCTCCGTTATCACCTTTTTCCCGCCTCTGATTTTGTATACTTTCTCCGTAGGCACCACGATCTGGGTCACGATATCGGACCAGCCATTTCGCTGGATATCCAATTCGATCCTTTCTTTCAGCTTTTTCTCTTTACCGCTGATCACCCGAAGGGAGTACCATTTCGTTTCTGCCATTGGATTTGAATATTTATCTAAGCAAGACTGTAAATCAAGTCCAGAAGTTGTTTGGAAAAGGTATCCATCACAAAAACAATGAGTGCAAAAATAATGCTGGCGATCAGGACCAGAATCGTACTGCTGATCAGGTTGGGCCAGGAGGGCCAGGTCACCTTATTGGTCAGCTCGTAATAACTTTCCCGGAAGCTATCTGTAATTTTACTCATTGTTCCGATTTAATGTCAGCCAAATTCAATTTTAAAATTTAAGCAGGAGAGACAGGACTCGAACCTGCAACCTGCGGTTTTGGAGACCGCTGCTCTACCAATTGAGC